>JANNGY010000262.1:0-5992 GCA_031404095.1 Betaproteobacteria bacterium
GTTCTTGATCGGTATCTGGGCCGCCATGCCGCCCATCGCGTGGATGCCGCGACGGTGACAGGTATGAATGAGCACCGCGCACAAGCTCACCATCCTCTCGGCTATCGCTTTCGGCATCCCGGTGCAATTCGACAAAGCCTATACCGAAGGCATCTCGCAACTCACCGACAAGGACATCAAGTACGCCGAACAGCTCGGCTATCGCATCAAGCTGCTCGCCATCACCCGCCGCGCCGCGGAGGGGATTGAACTTCGGGTGCATCCGACGTTGATCCCGGCCAAGCGGCTGATCGCGAATGTCGAAGGGGTGATGAACGCGATCCTGGTCAAGGGCGATGCGGTCGGCGCCACGCTGTACTACGGCCGCGGCGCCGGCTCCGAAGCCACCGCCAGTGCCGTCGTGGCCGACCTGGTCGATGTCACGCGCATGCTGACGTCCGATCCCGAGCATCGGGTGCCGCACCTGGCGTTCCAGCCGGACCAGTTGCACGACACGCCGATCCTGAAAATGGAACAGGTCGAGACCGGCTGCTATCTGCGACTACGTGCCTACGACAAGCCCGGCGTGATGGCCGATGTGACGCGCATCCTCGCCGACGGCTCGATTTCCATCGACGCCATGCTGCAGAAGGAAGCGGAAGAGGGCGAAGACATGGTCGATGTGATCATCCTCACTCATCCTTCTCTGGAGAAGAATGTCAATGCGGCGATTGCGCGCATCGAGGCGTTGCCGACAATTGCCGGGAAAGTGGTGCGGATCCGGCTGGAAGAGTTGAGCTAGCAAAATGCTGAATTTCTCGACGCGCAATCTACTTACGCCCAAGGCAGGGCACTTCCCCCTTTGCAAAAGGGGGTGGAGCAGGGGTTTCGAGCGGCGTGCCGCTCGCCTGCGAAACGGCGGCCCAATGCAGTGGGCCGCGCGTCCTGCAAGGATTGAGGGGGATTTTCGGTCCTCGTCAATTCGCAAGCGCTGCAAATCCCCCTCAATCCCCCTTCGTCGAAGGGGGAAGTGCGTTGTACTAAGCTCTCCACCAAGTGACAATACGAATTTCAACAGTCCGCAAACATGCGCCTGAACCAAGTCACCGTCACCGTTGCTGATATTGATGCCGCCATCGATTTCTATCGAACTCTCGGCCTGACACTGATCGTGAAAAGTCCGCGCTATGCACGCTTCCAGTGTCCGCAGGGCGAAAGCACCTTCTCCATTCACCTGGGCGACGTCTCCGCAGCACCGTCAACGGTCGTCTACTTTGAGAACGAACATCTCGATCTGACGGTCAAAAACCTGCAAGCTGCCGGGATCGCATTCGATACCGGACCGGCGGACCAGCGCTGGCTCTGGCGCGAGGCACGATTGCGCGACCCCAGCGGAAACCCGATCTGCCTGTTCCATGCCGGTGAAAACCGTCTCAACCCACCCTGGCGCTTGTCTGCCGCAATCAATTCCTGACACTCATGGCACTCGGTTAAGCAATTGTTGAGCAATATTTGTGCTTGCGCGATCAACCCCAGATTCAATCGACATCTTAAAAGTTCGTCGTCCCAGCGAAGGCTGGGACCCAGTCCAAACTAAATTCTGATAAGTACGGCGGATTGGATTCCAGCTTCGACCAACGGAAGTCCCTGTGGGACGCTGGAATGACGGGCTGTTGGGATTAACCGAGTGCCATGAATTCCTGACACAATCAATTGACCATGAAATACATCAGCACCCGCGGCGCCGGTTCGGCGCCAGACGACAGCCCCAAGTCCTTCTGCGACATCCTTCTCGAAGGCCTCGCGCCGGATGGCGGCCTTTTCCTGCCACAGGCTTATCCGGTGCTGTCTGAAGAGGAGCTGGCATCCTGGCGCCCACTGGGGTACGCCGATCTCGCGTACCAGATCATCAGCCGTTTCGCCGGCGACATTCCGGCCGATGACCTGAAGGCGATCCTCGCCAAAACCTATACGTCAAAGGTATTTGGCAGCGCCGACATCACGCCGTTGAAAACACTGGAACCGGGACTCCACCTCTTGCAATGCTCGAACGGACCAACGCTGGCGTTCAAGGATATCGCCATGCAATTCCTCGGCAACCTGTTCGAGTATGTGCTGGCCAAGCGCAGTGCCGAGATCAATATCCTCGGTGCGACCTCCGGCGATACCGGCTCCAGCGCGGAATACGCGATGAAAGGCAAGCGCGGCGTGCAGGTCTTCATGCTCAGTCCGCATGAAAAGATGTCGCCGTTCCAGGCGGCGCAAATGTTTTCTGTCATGGACGCCAACATTCACAATATCGCCGTGCGCGGCGTGTTCGACGATTGCCAGGACGTGGTCAAGGCGGTGACCAACGACCCCGATTTCAAAAGCAAGTACAAGATCGGCGCGGTGAATTCCATCAACTGGGGCCGCATCGTCGCGCAGGTGGTGTACTACTTCAAGGGCTATTTCGCGGCGACCCGTTCGAACGATGAGAAGGTTTCATTCGCCGTGCCGTCGGGCAATTTCGGCAACGTGCTGGCCGGGCACATCGCGCGCATGATGGGCCTGCCGATCCGCCACCTCATCGTCGCCACCAACGAGAACGATGTGCTCGACGAATTCTTCCGCACCGGCAATTACCGCCCGCGGAAAACGGCGGAGACCCTGCAGACCTCGAGCCCGTCGATGGATATATCGAAGGCATCGAATTTCGAGCGATTCCTGTATGACCTGCTGTGGCGCGACCCGGCATCGGTGCGGGAGTTGATGCGCAAGGTCGAGCATGAAGGCGGATTCAATGTTGCCGAATGCGCTGATATCTGGAAGCGCATGCCCGGTTTTGGTTTCGTCTCCGGCCGCAGTTCGCACGCTGACCGCATCGATACCATTCGCCAGGTCTGGCAGAAATATCAGGTCGAGATCGACACGCACACCGCCGATGGACTGAAGGTGGGCTTGGAGCGGCGTGAAGCGGGCTTTCCACTCATCTGCCTCGAGACCGCCTTGCCGGCCAAGTTCGAAGCCAGCATGGTGGAAGCGCTTGGGCGAAAGCCTGCGCGACCGCCGCAATATGAAGGCATTGAGTCGTTGCCGCAGCGCGTCGAGGTGATGGACGCGGACGCGGAAGCGGTGAAGCGTTTCATCGCGAAAGTCATCGGGTAAGTTCGTCGGGTTGCCGAAGGCTACCCGACAGCGTCGCGGGATTTGTGGATTGTCAGGCAGCCTGCGGCAACCTGACCTACGCGCGGAATTGACACCGGAAGATCACGCACTGGTGCGCCTCCTGGCGGCTTTTCGGCTGTAAAGGCGCTCCAGTGCTTGAGTTTGGCATTCTAATGACCTCAAAAATTCGTCATTCCAGCGTAGGCTGGAATCCAGTCCATCGTATATCCAAGAACTTGAAACGGACTGGGTCCCAGCCCGGCGCCGCCTTTGGAGCGGTGCGCTGGGACGACGATGTTTAGGAGGTCCTCTATGGGTTCAACGTCGTATTGACCCGCGCCTTCACCGCCGCAACTTCGGAGGCGGTAACGTTCCCCGACAGATTGAGATCAAACCAGAAATTCGATCCATCGGTTACTTGCCCGGCGCGCGCCTTCATGGCGGTTACGTCTTGCGAATTAATTCCCTGCGAGCTGTTGACATCGCCCGTCAGGAAGCCGAGCGACACCGAGACGTCAATGCCCGCGCCGTGGACGTTGGTGAGGGATACCGTGGTGCGCTGGTTATCGCCGATGTCGGTGAGTGTCACGACGACTTCCTGTCCGCTCGCCAGTGCGGTTCCCGATCCGTTGGATACCAGCAAGGCGCCGGGCGTGGTAATCGTGGCATCGAAGCGGAACACGACCGTATGCGTGGCGTCGGCACGTGGCTCGACCGTCACCGGTCCGTTGATGCCGGCATTGCGATTGAGCGGCAGGTCGAATGATCCGGCGCTGCCGTGGGACTTGCGTGAAACCACCGATATCAAGGTCGGGATCATCGGTGTCACGTTGAAAGGCGTGGAATAGAGGCCGGGGCCGGTCGAATTGATTGCCGCCACCGAACAGGCATAGGTTGCGCCGTTGGTGAGGCCGCTCACGGTGAAGGGTGACTGGTTTCCGACACCGTTGACGATCCCCGCGATGCCCGCGTCGCATCGTGCGGTATACGAGGTGATCGGAGCGCCATTGTCATTGGGCGCCGTGAAACTGAGGGTAGCGCTGCCGTTGCCAGGCGTCGCGGTGAGTCCAGTGGGCGCGCCGGGGACGCCGGCGATGGGTGTCACCTCTTCCGGCAACGACTCCGGCCCCGTGCCGATGTTGTTAGTGGCTCTGGCCTTGCAGCTATAAGGCGTGCCATTGTTCAAGCCGAGGACGGTCACCGGAAGAGTGGTGCTGGTGGTGCCGATCGACCCGGGGTTGCAGGTGACCGAATAAGTAACGATTGGCGAGCCGCCGTCGCTGGCGGGTGGCGCGAGCGAGAACGTGGCCTGGCCATTTCCAGCCTGGGCCACCGTAATCGATGGCGCGCCCGGCGCGGTCGGTGCCGGTGCGACAAAAGTCTTTTCGGTATTCGGCCAGATCGGGTTCTGTGGCGCGGCCAATTCCTTGACGCGATTGACCGTGGCCCGATAAGTGACGTTGGCCGTCATGGTCGATGTGGTCAGTGTTACCACGCTCGGGTTGGCCCCCAGTGTGGCCTGCAACACCGTCACGCCGTTGTTGAGTGCGTAGTTGGAGGGAGTGGCGGCGCTAACCGGTTCCAGCGCGCGGTCGAATTGCAAGGTGACGGAACTCAGGCTGGTCGCGGTGGCGGCGGTCACGTCAAAGGCGTAATTCACCCACTGACTGTAAAGAGTCAGAATGCGCTGGTCGGGGACATTGCGGGCTAGCGGCGGCATTTGCTGGAAACCGGTTCTGCTGTCGCGGTCGTGGATGCTGGAATCATTGATGTTGCGCCGGATCAGGCCGTCAGTGCCCGAATTGGCCACGATTGGAATACGGCCCGCTTCAGGCGCGAGGATCGGCGTGTCATAGCGCATGTCGAACAATGGGCCACGGGCAGCACTAATGCTGTCGCCCGGCCGATGGCAGTGCGAACAATTGGAATCCTGGTAGGACTTCACGCGATCTTCCATCGTTGCACTGGTATCGTTGACATCAACCATGCGTGCGTATTGGGTCGGCGGGTCGGCAATAGGCTGGTCAAACATGCCGAGTTCATGCCAGGTGTGAAGCTGATTGTCGGTGCGACCGGTCGCCGCATAGGTGAGATTCCCATTCAGTTGCGCCGTCTTCGGCCCGAGCACCAGGCCTGATTTGGTATTGTGGCAAATTAGGCACTGCGATGGCCCCGGAAACAACCACTGCTGCGTACGGGTGGTGCTGTTAGCCTGGGTGATGACAATGTCCTCATTTAGGCCGTTATTGTTGGTGACTATGTCGGCATCGCTGTTATCGGCCCGCCATTTATAGGTAGCACCGCGAATTTTTTCGACGCCGCTCTCGCTGTAACGAATCAGGATGCGAGTTTCCACACGGCGGATCGGATTGGACGCGCCGACGCGTTCATCGACGACCAGATCAAAGTTCTTGACGATGACGGTGCCGTTGGGAAAGGTCCAGGCGCCCGTGGGGGTGAAGCCGACTGTCGGAGAACCACCCGGCGTACCGTCGTAGGGCACACCCATGTAGCGCGATTTGAGCGAGCCATCCGTCCAGAGAGCGGAATTGACGTCGTAAGGGATGAGCCCGGCATCGGGAATGCGCGCGGCCGTATTGCTGAAGGCGCCTGTCTGCGAAAGCAGGGAAGGCATCGAACCCGCGGTCGTCGTCGGCAATGCCACGGTACCCGCACCCGCCAGATAGGCCGGAAACGGGTTCCGGCCATTAAGCCCCGCCTGCCCCGTCGCGTATGACAGCCCGATCACCCCAACAATGGCCGTGGCCAGTCCCGCCGCAAGCAAACCCATGCGGGCACGCAAGATCATCGATATTTGTGGGGTCCAAAACGGCATTGCGGCGCTCCTGAATCCAACCTCTGAATT
>JANNGY010000263.1:0-8561 GCA_031404095.1 Betaproteobacteria bacterium
GGCCAAGGTCGGCCCACCAGATCTCACCGCGCGTCACCCCCCATCCTCGCGATCGAGTGCAGCGGCCCAGTCATCTAATCCAGCTTCGGCAAGGGCTAAGTCGTCATCGCCATGGGCGGCGCTGCGGGAGATGGGGATTGCGGACGGCACACCGCAGTAACTCCTCCCTTTTTAAAGGGAGGGGGGAGGGATTTTCGGTGGTGGATTGTTTGGAGCCCGACCGCAATTTCACCACCGAAAAATCCCCCTCAATCCCCCCTTTTTCAATGGGGGAAGATCGTCGGAAGAAAGTTGTGACAGCAGTTTCCAGGAGACATCATGGCCACCAAAAACAAGAACCATCCCGCACTCGAAGCCATCCGCAAGTCCGGCGCGACCAAGGTCAAGGTTGCCTGTTCGGACATTGACGGCATCCTGCGCGGCAAGTACCTGCACAAGGACAAGTTCTTCGGCGCCGTCGAGGGCGGATTCGGCTTTTGCGATGTCGTGTTCGGCTGGGACTCGAGCGACAATTGTTACGACAACGCCAAAATCACCGGCTGGCAGCACGGCTTTCCCGATGCCAATGCGCGGATCGATCTCGATACCCACCGCCAGGTGCCGTGGGACGGCGGCGTCGATTTTTTCCTTGGCGAATTCGTCAACATTGACGGCAGTCCGTATCCGGTCTGCCCGCGCCAGATCCTGAAGAAAGTATTGAAGCGCGCCGAAAAGCTTGACGTGCAACCGATGTGCGGCCTGGAATTCGAGTGGTTCAATTTTCTCGAGACGCCGCAGACCTGGGCGGCCAAGAAAGGCGTCGGGCCGGAGCCCATCACGCCGGGAATGTTCGGCTATTCACTATTGCGGATGAATCACAGCCAGGAATACTTCAATGCGCTGATGGATGAAATGCTCGCCTTTCGCGTGCCGATCGAGGGCCTGCACACCGAAACCGGGCCCGGCGTTTTTGAGGTCGCGATCATGTTCAGCGAGGCGCTGGAAGCGGCCGATCGGGCGATCCTGTTCAAGACCGGCGCCAAGGAGGTCGGCGCGTCCTTTGGCATCATGCCGAGCTTCATGGCCAAGTGGAGCGCGCAGTATCCAGGTTGCAGCGGCCACATTCATCAAAGCCTGTCGGACGGAAAGAAAAACCTGTTCTTTGACGCCAAGAGCAAGCGCTCAATGAGCAAGCTGTTTGAAAGCTATCTTGCCGGGCAGGTGGCGTGCCTGATGGAATTCGCGCCCATGTTCTGGCCGACCATCAACAGCTATAAACGCCTGGTTGATGGATTCTGGGCGCCGGTCAAGCCGACCTGGGGGCTGGATAACCGCACCGCGAGCTTCCGTGTCATCGCCGGCAGCCCCAAGGCCACGCGCCTCGAGACCCGCTGCCCCGGCGCGGATATCAATCCTTACCTGGCGGTGGCCGCGATGATCGCGGCCGGCCGGCATGGTGTCGAAAAGGGCCTGAAGCTGACCGCGCCGCCGATCACCGGCACCAACCAGGGTGCCGAGAATATTCCGCGCGCGCCGCGCACCTTGATCGAGACCACTCGAAATTTCCAGAAGTCCGCCATTGCGCGCGACTGGCTGGGCGATGATTTTGTCGATCACTTTGCCGCCACCCGAGAATGGGAATGGCGGCAATGGCTGGATTGCGTGACAGATTGGGAGATGAAGCGGTATTTTGAGATTATTTGAAATTGCCACATATCAACTTGTCATCACCGTCGCCCCAGCGGCGGCTGGGGCCCAGTCCAATCCAAAAAAAACTGACCAGAGAAATGTGCGGACTGGGTCCCAGCCTTCGCTGGGACGACGAAAAACGCTAGATGAAACCCCAGCATCGGCGCGCCTCGCAGGCCGATAACGCCTTAAACGCCTCACCAGTGCTTGAGTTTATTGACCACGACGAACGATTCGCCCCGCAGGTCCAAGACCGAAAGACCATCATGAGCATCACCAGATTCTCCTTCCCCACCACCATCCACTTCGGCGCCGGCGCGCGCAAGCTGGTTGCCGATCATCTCCTGTCGCAGGGACTAAAGCGACCTCTTATCGTCACTGACAAGGGACTCGCCGTGCTACCGCTGATCGCGGAAATCTCGGCAGATCTTGCGAAGGCGGGACTGGCCCCGTCGGTCTATGCCGGTATCTGGGGCAACCCCACCGCCAGCCAGGCGATGAAAGGCGCGGCGGCTTACAAAGCGCATAGCGCCGATTGCGTGGTCGGCATCGGCGGCGGCGCGGCACTCGATGTCGCCAAGGTGGTGGGCCTGATGGCGACGCATCCGGGCGATGTGATGGAATACGTCTGGGATCACCCGCGAGTGCGCGCCATCGAATTCGCGCTGCCCCATTTCATTGCGTTGCCGACCACGTCCGGCACCGGCAGCGAAGTCGGACGCAGCAGCGTGATCAGTGAAGAGGAATCCCACGTCAAGCGCGTGATATTTTCGCCGCTGATCCTGGCGAAAGCGGTATTTGCCGATCCGGAACTGACGCTCGGCCTGCCCGCAGCGGTCACTGCCGCCACGGGTATGGATGCGCTGACCCACAACATCGAGAGTTACCTGTCTCCGGCCTACCACCCGCTGTGTGACGGCATCGCGCTCGAAGGCGTGCGCATCGCGGCGCGGGCATTGGCAACTGCTGTGCGTGAGCCGGGCAATATCGATGCTCGTGCCGACATGATGATGAGTTCGATGATGGGCGCGATTGCCTTCCAGAAAGATCTCGGTGCGGTGCATTCCTGCGCGCATGCGCTGGGCACCGTGTGCGACTTGCATCATGGCCTCGCCAATGCATTGATGATCGACACCGTCATGGCATGGAATTTTGAGGCCGTGCCGGCGAAATTTGATGAACTTGCCCATGCTGCCGGTGTGACAGGAGGCGGCGCGGCCGTTGTTCCGTGGCTCAAGAGCCTCAAGAATCAGATTGGCATTGCACCTAAACTGGCGGCAGTGGGTGTGAATCCGGAGCAACTGCCGAGACTGGTGAAAATTGCCACCACCGACATTTGCCATCAAACCAATCCGCGGCCTTGTACGGCGGCGGATTTTGAACGGTTATTCGCGCAGGCACTCTAGAGAAGTCACAGGATCGAAAGCATGAACAAGCTGAGCATTTTCAATCCGGCAACGAGTGCACTCATCGTTGAAGTCGATGCCGATGACGCAGCAAGCGTGGCTGAAAAAGCCGCGGCTGCTCGCGCGGCGCAACCGGGGTGGGCTGGCCAGACCCTGGCAGATCGCATCGCCTGCATCAGTCGATTTCGCAGCCTGCTGACCGAGCGAATCGAGTCACTCGCGCACACCTTGAGTTCGGAGGTAGGCAAGCCGATCAAACAGTCGCGCAACGAAATCAATGGCCTGCTGACGCGCATCGACTTTTTCCTGGCCAACGTCGAAGCCGCGACGGAACTGGAAACGGTCATGAGCGATGGCGGCATGACAGAACGAATCGCACACGAACCATTGGGCGTCATCGCCAATATCTCGGCCTGGAACTATCCCTATTTTGTCGGCGGAAACGTATTCGTGCCCGCACTATTGACCGGCAACGCCGTCCTGTACAAGCCGTCCGAATTTGCCACGCTTACCGGTTGGCACATTGCGCGCCTCCTGCATGAAGCCGGCATTCCCAAGGACATTTTCATTCCGCTGATCGGCGCCGGACCGGTCGGTGCGGCATTGCTGGATCAAAAGCTGGACGGTGTGTTTTTCACCGGTTCCTACGCCACCGGCGCCAGGATTGCATCGATTGTCGGCCAGCGCATGATGCGCCTGCAACTGGAATTGGGCGGCAAGGATCCGACCTACGTGCGAGCCGATGCGGACATCAAAATTGCTGCCGAATCGCTGGCAGACGGCGCCATGTACAACACCGGGCAGAGTTGCTGTTCGGTCGAACGCATTTATGTTCACGACAGTATCTATGCCGATTTCGTCGCCGCATTTGTGGACACGGTTCGAACTTTCAAAATCGGCGACCCGATGGATGAAGCGACCTACATCGGCGCCATCACCCGTGCCCCGCAACTTGATGTGCTTGAGGAGCAGGTGGCGGATGCGATTGGCAAGGGCGCGCGCCTTTTGATTGGCGGCCATCGCATCCGGCAGCCGGGCAACTGGTTCGAGCCAACCGTGCTGGCCGACGTCAATCACGATATGGAACTGATGCGTGAAGAAAGCTTCGGGCCGGTCATCGGTATTCAGCGAGTCGCTGGTGACGATGAGGCCGTCGCGCTGATGAACGACACGCGCTATGGCTTGACGGCAGGCGTGTACACGCGCGATGCCGCGGTCGCGGAAGCCCTGCTGTCGCGCGTGAACGCCGGCTCGGTGTACTGGAACTGTTGTGACCGGGTCAGCCCGCGGCTGCCGTGGTCGGGCCGCGGCGATTCGGGCGTGGGCCTGACGCTATCCACCTACGGGATCCAGGCATTCACGCGGCCCAAGGCCTGGCACCTGCGCCAGCCATGACCTTGTCTATCGGTGATCAAGAAAATACCGTTCGCCCCCGTATCGAGTACGGGGCAGGCTCTGAGCCTGTCGAAGGGTCTTTGAATGGCCGACTGGCGCTGTTCGACCTCGACAACACGCTGCTCACCGGCGACACCGATATACTCTGGTGCGATTTTCTGATCGCGCAAGGCCGGCTCGACGCGACGACTTTTGCGGCAGCCAGCGCCGACATGGAGCGGCGATATCAAGGCGGGGAGGCGACTGCGGAGGAATTCTGCGCTTTCTATGTTTCGCTGCTGAAAGGCATCCATCGCCGCGACGGAGAAGTCCTTCGACAGCGATTCTTCGACGAATCAATTCGCCCCCGCCTAAGTGCCGATGCGCGCGAACTGGTCGAGAAGCACCGCGCCTTGGGTGAGGTGCTCATCCTTACCACCGCCACCAATCGATTCATCACCGAATTCACGGCACGCGATCTGGGGATCGAGATCCTGATTGCGATCGAAGCAGAAGAAATCGACGACGTCTTTACCGGCAAGACACTGGGTGTTCTCAATATGCGCGAAGGCAAGGTGACGCGTTTGAAGCAATGGCTGGAAGCGCGAAACTGGCCCTTGTCAATGATCGGGGGGGCAACCTTTTACAGCGACTCCATCAATGATCTGCCGCTGCTATCGGCGGTGGCAAACCCGGTGGCGGTGGATGCTGACGTGAAGCTGGCTCAAGAGGCCAGCAAACGCGGTTGGCCGACGTTGCAACTGCACCGAGACTTGTAAAGTCAAGCACTGGCGCGGCTCGCCAGCCGTTTTGCCGCCGAACGGCAAGCTGGGTGCGGGGATTGCCGTTCACGTGATATGCTGATGGACTGTAAATAGTTACAGCAGTAAAATGTATTTGCTCGAAAGTTCTGCAGCCAATTGGAAGGCAAGTCCTCACCGGAGGGGGGCGTTGCAAACAGTACCGGCAGTCAGCGCACTTCAGGATTTTGTCATTCGGAAGGCAATCCGACCACGGTGTTGCGGTTTTACGCTCGGAAATACAAAGTGACCGTACTCGCTTATAGAGACTATTTCGTCAACTTTTCTACGCAACTGCGGTAAAAGACATGGCTATCGAACTTGCGAAAGTGCTGAAGAAATGAGCGTTATATCGAGCGCCAGTCTAGTGCTAGGGCCTCGATCGAAATACTTCACCATTAGCTTGACGAGTAATACCTAATTGGGTATCGTTCCTATCCTAATGATTCATCCTGATGCCGCGGGAGACTTGCGGCAGCTCATGGTGAAAAATTCGTCGGCGGCCGGTAGGGTTGCAGCGCTGTTGCAGCAGGTCAAATATGACCCCAAAATTATCGCCTCATTGTTGGATCATGATTTTGGAGCTGACCACACCGCTACTTATCACGTCAGCAAATGGTTCGAGTTCTGGAACGTCGGATATAACATTTGGCGCTTGAAAGTTTGGTTGGAACCCAAAGGTAGCCTACCTTATCGCATTGTGTATGCCTACGAGCCAAAATCACTTCAGTACTACGTCCTCGCCATCGTCCATCGAGATTTCAATTACAAACGCGATCATGAAATCACAACTCGCATCCTTAAAGCCTATCAAGACCTTGGAATCACAATCCACTAAGGTTTTCGATGAAAAATCGACCGGCACGACACCTGGCAGCGTGATTTACCGGGAGTTCAATGTCGCCCCCAAAATCCAAATTCTGCCGGGCGCCATCGACATCGATGATTTGGTCGCCGAGTTTGAACAGTCTCCAAGGGCAGCGGTGGCGATCTCAAAGGGACGGCAATGGGTAGCGAAGAGTTTTTATGGCAAGCAGCCCAGATCGATTTCTCAATTGCGTCTACAAAAGGGCTGGTCACAAGCAGAATTGGCGCGGCGCGCTGAGACCAGTCAGCCCTACATTGCGCGATTGGAACTTGGCAAAGTCGATCCGCAAATCAGCACGGCCAAGAAACTTGCCAAAGCTCTTGGCGTGACGTTGATCGCCGTGGTGCAAGCAATTTCAGCGGAGGACACTTGATGAAAATGAATTCAAAACGGTTCCTGACTGCAACTTATTGCGATGACATCAGGAATGAAGTAGGCAACAAGTTGTCATTAATGGGTTGCTACCAGGGCGACCTCCTCGTTCAATCCTTTCCCGCGATGCTTCCAAAGTTATGTGTATTTGCTTCGATCGTGACACCAAAGGAAAGGCCTTTCAAGTCTCTAGCGCTCCGGGTTGTCCTGGATAATGACCATGAGTTGGCGCGAATGGAATTTCCCGAAGCGGGCCTTGCAGACGCCGCAAAAAATAATGATGTGACTTCCACCCGCAAAACTTTTAACGCTGCGATAGCGTTTGCCCCTTTTGTAATTGAAAAACCCATGTCAATTCGCGTGGTGGCGACAACGGAGGATGGGGAGATGATTGGTCCCAGACTCCTTGTAAAGGTGCTACCGCAGCAGACACCGGCATTGCAGGGCGTGGACCTGTTGAAGAATCTGGAGCTACCAGCCACAAAGAAAAATGGCTCAGCGCGGAAGAGGGCATCGAGAAAAACGGCCTCTACATAAAGGGTGTTTCACGCAGAGTCAGGTCGCAGGTCAACTGCTCTAATAGTTTGCATCGCACAACTTCATGCAGCACGATTCGCATGTCGATTGCAGCAGATCGCGTCGCTTCCCAGCCGCGGTTGTTGGCCAGGACTTGATGAACAAGCCCGATTGGGTGCTGTCAGAAATGAGAAATCGTGAACGAACTTGAAAACCTCCGCGATCAATTGAGATCATTTGCCGCTGAACGCGACTGGGACCAGTTTCACTCGCCAAAGAATCTCGCGTCCGCACTGGCAGTAGAGGCAGCCGAACTTCTTGAGAATTTTCAGTGGCTGACCGAGGCACAAAGCCAGCAATTGTCACCGAAAGCGCTGGAAGGCGTGCGTTCAGAACTAGCAGACGTGTTGCTCTACTTGATCAGGTTGAGCGATAAGCTCGAAATTGATCTCATCGCCGCCGCCAATTCGAAGATAGCTTTGAATGCGACGAAATACCCCGTAGATAAGTCTCGCGGCACCAGCAAGAAATACACCGAGTTTTAGCGTCTCAAGCCGAATGTGAACGCATGATGTGAAGTCAAGTACTGGCGAGGTTCGCCAGCCTTTTTGCCGCCAAACGGCAAGCTGGGTGCTGACTTTTGCCTTTTATGTGTTTCCACTCGCCTAATGCGCCACAAAAAACAAAGCCCGCATGAGGCGGGCTTTGCAACTGAAATGGCAGCGACGCCTTACGCCGCAATGGCCTGCTTCAGCGTGAGTTCCGCGCACGCCTTCTGAATCCGCGAACACGCCTGCTCCAGCAGCTCCGTCGAGGCCGCGTACGACACGCGAAAATGCGGGGACAGGCCGAATGCCGCGCCTTGAACCACGGCAATGCCCTGCGCGTCCAGCAGATAGCTGATCACGTCCTCATCGTTCTTGATCACGGTTCCCGACGGCGTGGTCGCGCCGATCAGGGCAGCACAGCGCGGATAAACGTAGAACGCGCCTTCCGGCGTGTGGCACTCCAGGCCTTGCGCCTGATTGAGCATCTTCACCACCAGATCGCGGCGCTGCTTGAAGACGGCGTTGTTCTTCGGGATGAAATCCTGGGTTCCATTCAATGCCTCGACCGCGGCCGCCTGGCCGATCGAAGAGGGGTTGGAGGTCGATTGTGACTGGACGTCTCCCATGGCCTTGATAAGGAACTCCGGGCCGCCGGCATAACCGATGCGCCAGCCGGTCATGGAATAGGCCTTGGACACGCCATTCATGGTCAGCGTCCGGTCATAAAGCGCGGGCTCGACCTGCAGCGGCGTGTTGAACTTGAAGTCGTCGTAGACCAGGTGCTCGTACATGTCGTCCGTCAGCAGCCAGACATGGGGGTGCCGCACGAGTACGTCCGTGAGGGCCTTCAATTCCGTGTGGGTATAGGCGGCGCCGGAAGGGTTCGACGGCGAGTTCAGCAGCACCCATTTGGTCTTCGCGGTGATGGCCTTTTCCAGGTCGGCGGGTTTCAGCTTGAAGCCGGTTTCCTGCGTACAGGGCACGATCACCGGTTCACCCTCGGCCAGCA
>JANNGY010000264.1:0-15787 GCA_031404095.1 Betaproteobacteria bacterium
CCACGGTCAATCCCTCGATACGCAGCGTCGGTTGCCCAACGCCGACCGGCACGCTCTGCCCTTCCTTGCCGCAAACGCCGACCCCCGAATCGAGTTGCATGTCGTTGCCGATCATGGTGACGTGTTTCATTGACTCAATGCCATTGCCGATCAAGGTAGCGCCGACCACCGGATACGAAATCTTGCCGTCCTCGATCATGTAAGCCTCAGAGGCCGAAAACACAAACTTGCCGCTGGTGGTATCCACCTGACCACCGCCAAAATTTGCTGCATAAAGGCCGCGCTTCACACTGGCAATGATCTCGTCGGACGACTTGTCACCACCCAGCATCAACGTATTGGTCATGCGTGGCATGGGTATGTGCGCATACGATTCGCGCCGCGCATTGCCGGTGACCGGCATACCCATCAGCCGGGCATTCAGCGAATCCTGCATATAACCCCTGAGGATGCCATCCTCAATGAGCACATTGCGCTGGGTGAGATTACCCTCGTCGTCGACGTTTAGCGAACCGCGGCGATCGGCAATGGTGCCATCGTCGATCACTGTGACCCCGGGAGCGCAATGCGTTCGCCGATGCGTCCGGCAAAAACCGAACTGCCCTTGCGATTGAAATCCCCTTCGAGACTGTGCCCGACTGCCTCGTGCAACAGTATTCCCGGCCAACCGGCGCCGAGGACAACCGTCATCTGCCCGGCGGGCGCTGGCCGGGCATCGAGATTGATCAACGCTTCCCGCACGGCCAGCCGGGCGATCTCCCGCAGCACGTCATCGGAAAAATAAGTGTAGTCGTAACGCCCGCCGCCGCCGGAACTGCCTTGCTCGCGCCGGCCATTTTGCTCGGCAATCACCGTAAGGCCGATGTGTACCAGGGGACGCACATCCGCGGCCATGACGCCATCGTTTCGGGCCACCATCACGACGTCGTATTCGCCCGACAGGCGGGCCATGACTTCCTTGACGCGCGGGTCAATTCCCCGGGCAAACTGCTCCAGGCGCTCTAGGATGCGAACCTTTTCAGCGTCGGAGAAACCCGCGACCGGATCTGTTGCCGTATAAAGCGTCCGGCCGGATTTGCTTGACGACGCAGAGGCCTTGCCGGCGCTGGCGTTGGCGCTGACGCGGGCGATGCTGCGTGTCGCGGCGGCGGCCGCCGACAGCGCTTCATGGCTGATGTCGTCGGAATAGGCAAAGGCGGTTTTCTCGCCCGATACCACGCGCACCCCGACTCCCTGGTCGATATTGAAGCTGCCGGATTTGACGTGCCCTTCTTCTAGACTCCATCCCTCGGACCGCGAATACTGAAAATACAAGTCGGCATAGTCGGCATCGTGGGTCAGGATTTCATCGAAAACCGACTCAATAACAGCCTCATTGAGGTCATAGGGCGCGAGCAGCGTCGATTGGGCAATGCTGTAGGAGGTGGCGGACATGGAACTTTCGAGCGAATGAGTGATGCGCGGAGAACGGCATTATCGCAGAGGGTTGGGACGGGCCAGGGCGTTTGCAAGCTGCGGCGTGGTAGTTGGTCAACTATTCCCGGAAATAGCGCAAACTCAAGCACTGGTGCGCCTTTCGGAGCAAAACTGGCTGGAGACGGCCGCCAGTGCTTGAGTTTCATCAGATCATTTACGTCGCCACTCGGTAATTCCGTCGGGCTTGTCTTCCAGGCTGACGCCCATGGCCTCCAATTGCTTGCGGATAGCGTCGGCACGCGGATAGTCCCGTGCCGCCTTCGCGGCATTACGCCCGGCAATCAGTTCGTCAATGGTCGAATCGTCTCCGCCGCCGGCCTCACCGGCAACAAAGGCCACCGGGTCGGTTTGCAACAGGCCTATCTGCCCGCCCAGCGCCATGAGCAATCCCGCCAAATGACGTGAACCGTTCTTGCGCACCTCATCGCGAAGTTCGTACAGGACGGCAAATGCCTGCGGCGTATCAAAATCATCCAGCATTGCCGCCTTGAAGCGCCCCGCGTAAGGATTGTTCCAATCGATCGGTGCCGTTTCCGGCGGAACATCCTTCAGCACCCGATAGAGTCCCATGAGCGAATTGCCGGCATCCATCAGCGTTTCATACGTGTAATTGATTTCGCTGCGGTAATGTCCTCGCAGCAGGAAAAACCGTACCTCTTCGCCGCCCCGCACCGGGTTGAGCTTGTTCAGCACTTCGCGGGCAGTAAAGAAATTGCCCAGCGACTTGGACATTTTTTCGCTGTCAAAATTCAGGAAAGCCGCGTGCATCCAGATATTGACGAATGAATAGCCGGCATCGCCGTTGAATGCACCTTCGCTCTGTGCGATTTCGTTTTCGTGATGTGGAAACTGCAGGTCCCATCCGCCGCCGTGAATATCGAGTTGCTCGCCCAGGACGGCCCTGCACATCGCCGAGCACTCGATATGCCAGCCGGGACGGCCATCACCAAAAGCAGACGGCCATTTCGGCTCGTGTGGCTTTGCTGCTTTCCATAATGCAAAGTCAAGGGCATCGTGCTTGCCCGCGTCACCGGCTACGCGATCACCGGTCTGAAGGTCGTCCAGGTTGCGGCGGGAAAGCTTGCCGTAGCCAGAAAACTTTCGCACTGCGAAATACACGTCGCCGCCCGGCGTGCGATAGGCAAGGCCCTTGCCCTCGAGCAGCTTGATAATTTCCAGCATGCCATCGATATGCCGCGTGGCACGCGGCTCATGCGTTGGCCGCTCCAGTTTCAGGCGGTCGAAGTCCTCATGCATTGCCGCCGTCATTCGCTCGGTCAGGGCATCGATCGGTTCGCCATTTTTGTTGGCGCGATCAATGATCTTGTCGTCGATGTCGGTAATATTGCGTGCATAGCTGACTTCATAGCCAATGGCCTTGAGCCAGCGGAAAACCATGTCGAAAATCGTGAACGTCCGGGCATTGCCGATGTGAAAATAGTCGTACACCGTCGGGCCACAGACGTACATTCGAACCTTGCCCGGTTCGATGGGCACTAAGGCTTCCTTCTTTCGGGAAAGCGTGTTGTAGATGATTTGCATGGGTTTTGCGCTAAGGAGGATTCATTGTCGCGTTGACGACGGGTAGCGTCCAGCGGTCAGCAACTTGGACGCGCCGGGATTGCCACAGAGCACCACGGTTGCCGGCAGTGGCGCCAATCAATCGTCAATGGCACCGGAACCGCGACGATTATGGTCGGCAACATCGCGCCAGAGCGGCGCAATAGGACATTGGTCCCGCATCAATCGCCTCAAAGGGACGCTGGGGAATTGGCGGAGAAATTCTGTGGCGGGAAGGCATTCTTGGTAGAATATCGGCTAATCGACGCGAAAGTGTTTTTTAATCAATTCAATGAATTATAACAGAATGCTCACTACGACCTTCGCTCGCGGCCTGCGTTTCGGTACCGCCACTTTGCTGGCGCTGTCATGTGGTTTTTCGACCATCACCCTTGCAGGTCCGGCGGAGGACATCAAGGAAGCATCGCGCCTTTATCAGCAAGGCAAATCGGACCAGGCCCTCGTGAAAATTAACGCCGCCCTGGCCCAGCAGCCGAAGGATGCCCAGGGACGATTCCTGAAAGGCCTGATCTTCACCGAGCAAAAGAAGACCGCCGAAGCCATCCAGATTTTTACTGGCCTCACCGAAGATTATCCGGAACTGCCTGAGCCTTACAACAACCTGGCGGTGCTTTACGCGAGCCAGGGCAACTACGACAAGGCCAAGGCGGCGCTTGAATTGGCCATTCACACGCACCCCAGCTATTCAACCGCCTACGAAAATCTCGGCGACATCTACGCCCAGCTTGCCCGTCGTTCCTATGACAAAGTGCTGCAATTGGACAAGAGCAATACCTCCGCGCAAAGCAAACTGGCGATGGTAAAGGATTTGTTTGCCCCCCCTGCCAAGGCGGCGCCTGTAACCAGCATCGCGGCTATTGATGCGTCGAAAACGGCGGCAGCAGCAACTTCCGGGACCGATGTTCCGAAGGCCGTTGCAACCCCGCCGCCGAAGGCGGCGCCGGTCAAGGCTTCCCCCACCAGCGCGAGTGCGGAGAGTCAGGTGACTACCGCAGTTCAGGCTTGGGCCAAGGCGTGGGCGGCAAAGGATGTGGCAGCCTATCTCTCCTCCTACGCGACTGATTTCGAGACGCCGGACGGATTGACGCGCTCGGCCTGGGAAGCACAGCGAAAAGATCGTATCGAGCGGGCAAAGTCCATTACAGTAGAAATCAAGATTTCCAAGGTCACATTGAAGGGTGACGAGGCGACGGTCGTTTTCCGGCAGGCTTACCGATCCGATTCGGTGAAGAGCAACAATACCAAGACCTTGAGACTGGTCAAGTCGGGGGATAGATGGCTGATCCGCGCAGAGCGTGCCGGCGCAGTGTGAACAAGCCGCTGCCGGATAGACCGTTGCGCACTGTTTGCATATCCCGGGTCGTATTGGCCCTTTGTCTGACCCTGGCAGGTCTCGCTCCGGTTGCCAGCGCCCAGACGACGTCGATGATGTCGGTTGCCTTCAGCAATGAAGTGGAAGCCTCGCTGGTGCGCGCCTTGGAAACGCTGAAGGACGGCGGCATTCAGCCTGCCTTGCGTGAACTGGACGCGGCGCTCGCGAAGAATCCGAATTTTCGTCTCGGCCACCAGATGAAAGGCGATCTGTTGATGGCCAAGGCCGGATCGCCGGTGGCGTTTGGCGGCAGCAAGGCACAACCGGAACTGGTCGCCAGTCTGCGCGACGAAGCGAAGGTCCGATTCAATCGCTATTTCGATGCGCCGCCGGCCGATGCGCTGCCAACAGCGCTGTTGCAAATGGCGCCGAACCAGCAGCATGCGCTATTGCTCGACAGCGAAAAATCGCGTATTTACGTGTTCAAAAACGTCGATGGCCAGCCTCGCTACCTCGCCGATTTTTACATTTCTGGTGGAAAAAACGGTTTCGAGAAAGATCGCGAAGGTGATCAGCGCACGCCGCTCGGCGTTTATCACATCACTTCCAGCATGGGCCGAGAAAAGTTGACGGACTTCTACGGCCCGGGGGCTTTTCCGCTCAACTATCCGAACGAATGGGACAAGCGCCTGCGCAAGAACGGCTCCGGCATCTGGATTCATGGCACGCCGTCGTCAACTTACAGTCGTCCGCCACGCGCCAGCGATGGCTGCGTGGTGCTCACCAACGATGATTTCGCAAACCTTTCAAGATTTGTCGCGCCTGGCATTACGCCGATCGTCATCGTACCGACTGTGCAATGGCAGACACCGCAACAATGGCAAGTGATTCGCGACAGCTTTGCGACGGCTCTCAACCAGTGGAAAACGGATTGGGAAAGCCTGCGTATGGATGGCTATCTGGCGAACTATTCCGCCAAGTTTGAAGTCGACGGCAAAGACATCAAGGATTGGGCTTCAAGCAAGCGGCGTATCAATGCCGGCAAGAATTTCGTGAAAGTGGACATTACCAACCTGTCCATTTTTGAGTACCCGATCACGCCTGGAACGCCGCCGATGGTCATGGTGACATTCGACCAGGATTACAAGAGCAGCAACAATGCCGCCAAGATGAAAAAGCGCCAGTACTGGCAGCGTGAAGACGGGCGCTGGAAAATCATCTACGAGGCCGCAGCCACCTCATGATGTCGCGGCATGGTACCTGTCCGCAATGTGCCCGGACCTGTGATGCATTGTCCGGGTTCCGCTGACCGCCAATGACGGATGGCAGTTCAAGGGAACGTCGCGTCGCCACAATATCAAGTTCAGACCGTGTATTTTTATTTTCACTAATCTTCAGGAGCAAATTTTCATGATCCACACCTCTCCCGCTTTTTCCACTGTTTCCTGTGCGTTGTTCGCGTCGTTGTTCATGGCGGCCGTCCATGCGCAGAAACCGGCTGAAACCCCGCCACCCAAGGCCGCCGCAAAGGTTTCGCCGGCCAAGGCCCCTGCTTGCAAACTCGATGACAAAGGAACCACCCCGATGAAAGTCAGACTCACTACCAGCATGGGCGCGATCACGCTCGAATTGAACAAGGAAAAAGCGCCGCTCTCCACCGATAACTTCGTCAAGTATGTCGAAAGCGGCCACTATAACGGCACGATATTTCATCGTGTCATCGGTAATTTCATGATCCAGGGCGGCGGATTCGACAAAAGCCTTGCCCAGAAGCCGACCAACCCGCCAATCAAGAACGAAGCAGCCAATGGTCTCAAGAACGACAACTACACGGTAGCCATGGCGCGCACGGGCGTGGTGGATTCGGCAACGGCGCAATTCTTCATCAACGTGAGCAACAACGATTTTCTCAACCATGCCGGACCTTCGAACTTCGGTTACGCGGTATTTGGCAAGGTGGTTGAGGGCATGGACGTCGTCGACAAGATCAAGGCCGTGAAGACCGGTCCAAAGGGGATGTTCCCGACCGATGTGCCTCAGGAGACGGTGACGATCGACAAGGCAGAGTGCCTGTAGTCGAATCACTTTTATGAATGCAACGGGCGGCCGGGTTTCGCATTCCGGCCGCCCTTTTTGTTTATAGTCGCGCTATGACGACGTTATTCATTGCCGATTTGCACCTTTGCGAGCAGCGCCCCGCCATCAATGCCCTGTTCAGCCGATTCCTCGATGAGATCGCCTGCGATGTCGAGGCGCTTTACATACTGGGCGATCTGTTTGAGTACTGGCTCGGCGATGACCAGCTTGAGCACGATCCGCTCGCACAAAAGGTAGCTTTGCAACTGGCGCGCGTTGCCGGGCGTGGCACGAGAATATTTTTCATGCATGGCAACCGGGATTTCCTGGTCGGCGAGCGTTTGGCAAAAGCGGCGCGACTTACCTTGCTGCCCGATCCCTCGATGATCGTGGCGGGTAGCCGGCAGGCCCTGCTGTTGCATGGCGATACGCTTTGTACCGATGATGTGGCATATCAGCAATTTCGTACGCAGGTGCGCGATCCCGATTGGCAAACCGACGTGCTGGCGAAGCCGTATGCCGAGCGTGCCGAGTTGGCGCGCGCGATCCGTTCACGGAGCGACGTGGAAAAATCACTCAAGGCAGACACGATCATGGACGTGAATTCGTCCGCCGTCGACGCGGCTTTCGAGCAACATTCGTATCCCGTCATGATCCACGGTCACACCCATCGGCCGGCGAGACACGACACGATGGTCAATGGCCACTCGTGCACCAGGTGGGTCCTCCAGGATTGGCACAAAATTGGCGGTTACTTGTCTTGCGATGCGCAAGGCGCCATCTCGGCCCATACCATTGAGAGTGTTGCCGATTCCTGAACTGATCGCTTGCGATCAGGAATTGCCAAGTCCCTCGGCGAGGTCAGCCTGAATGTCGCTCACCGCTTCAAGGCCAACCGCCACGCGCAACAAGCCGTCGGCAATACCTGATGCATCGCGTTCGGCCTGAGAAATCCGTGCATGAGTGGTTGTCGCCGGATGGGTTATCGTCGTCTTGGTATCGCCAAGATTGGCGGTGACGGAAATCATCCGTACCGAATCGATTACCTTCCATGCAGCCGCACGACCGCCGCTGACTTCAAAGGACACCACCGCGCCCT
The DNA here is from genome assembly GCA_031404095.1 of Betaproteobacteria bacterium. Lineage (GTDB taxonomy): Bacteria > Pseudomonadota > Gammaproteobacteria > Burkholderiales > Usitatibacteraceae > UKL13-2. Next base: position 7,545 of record JANNGY010000264.1, read on the forward strand.
GCGCATTCGCCTGGCGATAGGCCAGTGCAAATTGAGGGTGTGTGTCCAGCCCGGCGTAATGCACTTTCACGACCTGTGGCTGGGATTGCAGCCATTGCGCCAGCTGGAATGTCGATCGCGACTGCGCTTCAATTCGCAGGCGAAGTGTCTCCATGCCCTTCAGGCAGATCCAGGCATTGAAGGGTGACAGCGCCGGGCCGGCGGTGCGAACGAATCCGTAAACCGGTTCGATCAATTCCTTGCGGCCGCATACTGCACCGGCCAGCACCCGGCCTTGCCCGTCCAGGTACTTGGTTGCGGAGTGAATGACCAGATCGGCACCGTTCTCCACCGGCCGCTGCAGGGCCGGCGTCAAGAGGCAATTGTCGATAGCCAGCACCGCCCCGGCGTGACGGGCCACGTCAGCCAGCGCCGCGATATCGCAAATTTCTGCCAGCGGATTCGACGGGGTTTCGCAGAAAAGCAGGCGCGTATTGGGGCGCACCGCGGCGCGCCATTCATCGACGTTCGCAGGGGAAACCCAAGTGGTATCGACGCCAAATTTCTTGAATATCTGATCAAACAAGGGCACGACCGTACCAAACACGCTGCGCGACGAAATGATGTGGTCGCCACTCTTCAACAGGCCCATGATGGTACTGGCGATCGCCGCCATCCCGGTCGATGTCGCTACGCAGGCTTCGGTGCCTTCCAGTGCTGCCAGCCGATCCTGAAACATCGTGACCGTTGGGTTGGTGAATCGGCTGTAGATAAATCCGGGCTCTTCATTGGCAAAACGCCGTGCCGCCTCAGCGGCATTTGCATAAACGAAGCTTGAGGTCAGCGACAGCGCTTCCGAGTGTTCCTGGAAGTCGCTGCGAATTTGCCCGGCCCGAACGGCGAGGGTGTCGAATTTCGGCTGATCGTTCATTTGCCGTTACGGTTCCACCGTCGACAAGCCCAGATCAAGCTGGTGGCTCTTGCTGTCCTCTTCGCCGGAAACTCTCGAGATTTCGCCGTCATTGCGGCTCGCCTCGATGCCTGCCAGATACTCATCCGATACGCCACCGGTGATATAGGTGCCGTCAAAACACGACGCATCAAAACTCTTGATCGCAGGATTACACGAGCGAACATCCTCGATGAGATCGGCAAGGTCCTGATAGAAGACTGCGTCCGCGCCGATGGCGGTCGCGATTTGTGCCGCGTCGCGGCCGGTGGCAATCAACTCGGTACGCGAAGGCATGTCAATGCCATACACATTCGGAAACCGTACCGGCGGCGCGGCCGATGCGAAGTAGACGTTTCTGGCACCGCAATCGCGCGCCATTTGCACGATCTCCCGCGAGGTTGTACCACGCACGATCGAGTCATCCACCAGCAGAACATTCTTGTCCTTGAACTCGACGGCCATGGCATTGAGTTTCTGACGCACCGATTTGCGGCGCTGCTCCTGTCCCGGCATGATGAACGTACGGCCGATGTAGCGATTTTTGATGAATCCTTCCCGATATTTCACCCCCAGCACCTGAGCCACTTCCAAGGCTGATGGACGGCTCGTATCCGGGATGGGAATGACCACGTCGATCTCGATACCGGGCCGGTCACGGAGGATCTTTTTGGCGAGCGAGCGCCCCATCAGTGAACGCGTCTCATAGACGGATATGCCATCGATAACCGAATCCGGGCGCGCCAGATAGACGTACTCGAAAATGCAGGGATGCAACGACGTATTCTGCGCGCACTGGCGGTTGAAAAAATTCCCCGACGTATCGATCAGGATCGCCTCGCCCGGCGCGACGTCGCGCATGATTTCGAATCCCAGCGTATCCAGGGCAACACTTTCGGAGGCAACCATGAATTCAACGCCATTGTCACTCTCATGTTTGCCGATGATCAGCGGGCGAATGCCATGCGGATCGCGGAAAGCCAGCAGACCGTAACCCGCGATCATGGCGACGATGGCGTATGCGCCCTTGGCGCGGCGATGCACGCCGGCCACGGCACTGAATATCGCGTCCGGATCCAGGCGATTGCCATGTGCGGCGGTGGCCAGTTCGTGGGCCAGCACATTGAGCAACACTTCCGAGTCGGAATTGGTGTTGACGTGTCGCAGGTCATCCTGAAACAGTTCGCGCTGAAGCGCCACGGTATTGACCAGATTGCCGTTGTGGCCAAGGACCACGCCAAAGGGCGAATTCACGTAAAACGGCTGGGATTCGGCCGCGCTGGCAGCCGATCCGGCGGTCGGGTAGCGGCAATGCGCGATCCCCATGTGGCCGGTCAGGCTGCGCATGTCGCGGGTGCGGAAAACGTCCCGCACCAGGCCGCGATCCTTGTGCATGTGAAAGGTTCGGCCATCCGCCGTGACGATGCCCGCCGCATCCTGGCCGCGGTGCTGCAGGACGGTGAGCCCGTCATACAGCAACTGATTGACCGGGCTTTTCGAAACGATGCCAACGATGCCGCACATATCGTGTGTCCCTTAACCTTAACCGTAGCCTTGACCGTGACCGTGACCGTGACTTTGCCCTTGCCCCAATTCCTGCGCCAATTCCTGCCGTAAACTCGATGCCTGCCGCAGTGCGGGGGCGCGGTAGGTGATGCGCGAAGCCAGGCTCTCCGGCAGCAGCGCCCGCGCGTGCAGGGCGGCGATCTCGAGCCAGGGTGTCGCCACGGCATTTTTCCACAATATGGACTGGGGAAATTTCGTCATGCCCGCTGCCAGCGTCAAAACCAGCAATACCAGCGCGCCGCGCGCCAGGCCGATCAGGGCGCCCAACGTCCGATCCAATCCACCCAGGCCCAATTTTCTCACGAGTTCCGAGACCAGACTGGCAATCAACGCCGAGACGACCAGCACAAACAGGAAGATCGACATCCACGCCACGACCAATCGATAAACCGGCTCCGCCATCCAGTCGGCAAAATACGCTGCCAGGCTTTGCGCAAAGGCGTGCGCAAGGACGAAGGCGACGATCCAGCCGGCGAAATTGATCACCTCGCGTATCGCACCACGCACGATACCAACGATGACCGAAATCGCGGCCAGCGCAATGATGGCGTAATCGAGTTCGTTCACCGCTCAGACTCTGGCAGGCAATGTGCCAGCCCGGCATCCCGCATCCCGACCCGCTCCCCCGGGAGTAGCGGGGAAGTCCGGACAATACGGAAGACGATCATCGTCCTGGGCTTTGAAGGGGCACAATTTTGCCGTCGGCGCCGGCAAGTTTCACCTGCGCCAGCGCCGTATCAGCCTGGTCGCGCGTTGTAAATGGTCCGACACGTACGCGGGTGGCATTGCCGGTTTTGATCGGAATGTTTTCGGTATAGACCGCCAGCCTGGCTTCTTTCATCTTGGCGATCACCTGCCTGGCGTTCTCGGCATCGCTGAACACGCCAAGTTGGACGACGAAGCCCGACTTGTCAATTTGTTGTGCGGCATCAGACTTTGGCGGCTTTTCAGATTTCAAGACAGGCTTTGTCGGTTCTTTCGCGGGGACCTTTGCCGTCGCCGGAGCCGCTGGCGCAACACCAGACGATGCGCCCGTCACGGCGTCGGTCGCACTCGCCACCTTGGCAATGTCGGCGGCGGCGGAGTCTGCCGGCGACGTGGCTGGCGGCGGTGAGGGAACCACCACCGGCGCAGCCGATGGCACGGCCAATGCCGGCTGGCCTTCCTTCGGCGGCACCTGGACCGAAATATCCTGTGTTTTCAGCCCCTGCCCGGCGCGGCGCGGCTCACTGTCGAAAATCATCGGCAGGAAAACAATGGCCAGCAAACCCATAGTGATCGCGCCGATCAGGCGTCGCCGGCCACGCCGTTTCAATTCAAGTTCAGTGGCGGATATTTCGGGATTGCTGGAGGCGGCCATGGCGAGAATCCGGGATCACGTCGATTGGATTAGCTGCAGGATTTCCGCAACCGTATAGAACGAACCGAAGACAAGAATTCTATCATTCTCACCTGCCTTCTCCCGCGCCGCAGCATAGGCGCTGGCGATACTGACATGGCACGAAAACCGGCCGGCGAGACCGTGCGCCGCGAGTTTGCCGGCGAGCAATTCCGCCGTCGCACCGCGCGCGCCGGCCGCCGTTTCCAGTCCGGCGACAAACCAGGAATCGATGCGGCCCTTGATGATTTCGATGACCGAATCGATATCCTTGTCCTGAAGCATGCCAAACACGGCGTAGGTATTCTGGTGAAATCCCATGGACCCCAGGGCATCGTCCAGGGCCCGCGCCGCATGGGGATTGTGGGCGACATCGAGTACCACGACGGGACGTCCGGGCAGCACCTGCATCCTTCCCGGCCACGAAACCTCCAGCAAACCTCGTTTAACCTGTCCCTGCGAGACCGGCAATCGGGACTGCAGCGATTCCAGCGCGGCGAGTGCCGCCGAGGCATTCTTCAACTGATAGCCGCCGCGCAGGGCCGGAAACGGCAGTGAGTGCCGCGCGCCTTCCTTGCCGAAAAATTGCCATTGCCCGGCCATGACCTGATATCGAAAGTCGCGATCGAGCAATCGCAGGTCGGCGCCAATATGTCGCGCATGATCGAGCAATGATTGCGGCGGGTTGTTGTCGGCAAAGATGGCCGGGCGGGACGCCCGGAAAATATGCGCTTTTTCCAAGCCAATCGCCTCGCGTGTTTCGCCCAGGTAGGATTGATGGTCGAGGTCAACGCTGACAACGATGCTTGCATCCGCATCGACGATATTCACCGCATCGAGGCGCCCGCCGAGGCCAACTTCAAGGATAGACACATCCACCTTTTCCTCGTGAAACAGCCACAGTGCGGACAATGTGGAGAATTCAAAGTAGGTTAGCGGCACGGCGGAAGTGAACGAGTTGCGCGCCCGATCCACGGCGACGAATGACGCAACGAGCTGTGTGTCACTGGCATCCACCTTGCCGAGCCGGACCCGCTCGTTGTAACGCAGCAAATGTGGCGACGAAAGGAAACCCGTCCTGAAGCCGGCACAGTGAAGGATTGACTCCAGCATCGCGCAGGTGGAGCCTTTGCCATTGGTACCGCCGACAATCAGGTTGATCGGCGCGCGCGGGCTGGCCATTTTCTCCCAGACCGTGCGCACCCGATCCAGCCCCATCACAATTTCGGCGGAATGCTGGCGGCCGATAAAGTCCAGCCAGTCGTCGAGTGTGTTCAGCATTTACTTCTATTTGAGAGAAGGCGGTAAAGAGGTCGCCAAGGGACGGGCATCTCCAGCCACTTTCGCCCTGAAAGCCTCACCAATGCTAGAGTTTTGCCAAACATGCAAAAACACAACGGCCATCGGGAATGGTGAGACCGCTGCGGAATGGCGAGTGACTTTCCGCTTTTTCCTGGCCTCTCCGCATCCTCTGCTGTACAAGAATTTTTCTCTGCGGCAGGAATGTTGCACCGGGGCGAAGTGCCTGCCGACGTCCACTATGCGACCGGCAATGGCTCTTTTGCCAGGAGCGTCACCAACTGCGCCACGCGGTCACGCATCTGGCGGCGGTCAACAATCAGGTCGATTGCGCCCTTTTCGAGGAGGAATTCGGCGCGTTGAAATCCCTCCGGCAATGTCTCCCGCACGGTCTGCTCGATCACCCTGGGTCCGGCAAAGCCGATCAGGGCGCCCGGTTCGGCAATCACCACGTCACCCAGAAACGCAAAACTCGCTGACACGCCGCCCATCGTCGGATCGGTCAGTACCGAAATGAACGGCAGCCGCGCTTTCGACAGCATGTGCAAGGCTGCGGTCGTCTTGGCCATTTGCATCAGAGAAAGCAAACCCTCCTGCATGCGGGCGCCCCCGGTGGCGGTGTAACAGAGAAAGGGCAACTTTTCATCCGAACACGCTTCCACGGCGCGCGCAAATCGCTCGCCGACAACCGAACCCATGGAGCCGCCCATGAAATTGAATTCAAATGCAGCCGCGATCAGCGGCACGCCTTTGACCGTGCCTTGAATGACGACCAGCGCGTCGGTTTCGCCCGTTGCCTTTTCCGCGTCCTCGAGGCGGTCGACGTACTTCTTGCTGTCGCGAAACTTGAGGGTATCGACCGGCACGATTTCGCTGCCAATTTCCGCGCGGCCTTCCGGGTCAAAGAACAAGTCCAGCCTGACGCGCGCCGAAATCCGGTTGTGATAATTGCACTTGGGGCAGACGTGCTGATTATTCTCGAGGTCGGTGAAATACAGCGTTGCCTGGCAGGATGGGCATTTGCTCCACAGACCCTCCGGCACGGCTTTCTTTTGTGCCGTGCCTGGGGCCTTGATCTTGGGGGGCAGGAGTTTTCGAAACCAGCTCATGTATCCACTCGACTATCCATCGCGTCACGAATCCCGCGTACCAGCACTGCGACCCGCTGAACAGCGGTATCCAGCGTGGCCGCCTCCATTTCCTGAATGATACGCGAACCAATTACCACCGCATCGGCAAAGCCGGCAATGCGCCGTGCTGTCTCTCCGTCACGGATGCCGAATCCGACCCCGACCGGCAAGCCGGTCTGGGCCTTTATTCGCCCGATCATCATTTCAACATCAGCGGTGTCGATATTGCCGGCGCCGGTCACGCCCTTCAGCGAGACATAATAGACATAGCCGCGCGCGGTCTGGCATACCAGCTTGATGCGTTCCGCCGTCGAGGTCGGTGACAAGAGATAGATCGTGTCGATACCCGCGGCATCCATGATTTCCAGCAGTGCCTGGCTCTCTTCGGGGGGATAGTCCACCACCAGTACGCCGTCGACCCCCGCCTCACCGGCGCGCGCGGCAAACGCGCTCATGCCCATTCGCTCGATGGGGTTGGCGTATCCCATCAGCACCACCGGCGTGGTCTGGTTGGCCTTGCGAAATTCACTTACATACGCCAGCACATCACTGAGGCCCACGCCAAATTTCAGCGCGCGCTCCGATGAGCGCTGGATCACCGGTCCGTCGGCCATGGGGTCGGAAAACGGCACGCCGAGCTCAATGACATCGGCGCCGGATGCCACCAATGCATGCATCAACGGCACGGTGATGGCGGGCGCCGGGTCGCCTGCGGTTACGAAAGGTATCAGCGCCTTGCGGCCCTTCGCTCTCAGGGATTCAAAAGTTTTTGCAATTCGCGACATAGGCAGGATCAATCGAATGGGGCACAGTAGATGGGTGGAGTGCGGCAGCCACGCGAGCGATGCGGCGTGACCGACCGGCACCACACCGCGACTTCGCTTTCCGCGCAATCCTAGAAATTCAGTTTGGATCGCTCGGCGACGGTTGCCATGTCCTTGTCACCACGGCCGGAGAGATTGACCAGCAGCACCTTGTCTTTCGCCATGGACGGCGCCATTTTCATGGCCTGTGCCACGGCATGGCTTGACTCGAGCGCCGGAATGATTCCCTCGGTGCGGCACAGGCGATGAAACGCCGCCAGCGCTTCATCGTCATTGATGGCCACGTATTCCGCGCGGCCCGAGTCTTTCAACCAGGCGTGCTCGGGGCCGACACCGGGATAATCCAGCCCCGCCGATACGGAATGGGTATCGATAATCTGGCCATTGGCATCCTGGATCAGGTACGTGCGATTGCCGTGCAACACGCCGGGGGTGCCTGCGGACAACGATGCCGCATGGCGCCCGGTCTCGATACCCTCGCCGCCTGCTTCCACGCCGATCAGGCGCACACCCTCGAATGCGATGTAATCGTAGAAGATCCCCATCGCGTTGGAACCACCCCCCACACAGGCCAGCACCGCGTCAGGTTGGCGGCCTATCATCTCGGGCATTTGCGTGAGGCATTCCTTGCCCACGACCGAATTGAAATCGCGCACCATCATCGGGTATGGGTGCGGCCCCGCCACCGTGCCGATGATATAGAAAGTGCTTTCCACGTTCGTGACCCAGTCACGCATGGCTTCGTTCAACGCATCCTTCAGCGTCCTGGAGCCGCTGTCGACCGGCACGACGGTGGCACCAAGCAACTTCATGCGATAGACGTTTTGTGCCTGGCGCCTGATATCCTCGCTGCCCATATACACCACGCACTCGAGCCCATAGCGCGCGGCGACCGTCGCAGTCGCCACGCCATGCTGGCCGGCGCCGGTTTCCGCAATCACGCGCCGTTTGTTCATGCGCCGCGCCAGAAGTGCCTGCCCGACAGTGTTATTTACCTTGTGGGCACCGGTGTGGTTCAGGTCTTCGCGCTTGAGGAATATTTGCGCGCCACCCAATTCATCCGACAGGCGCTCGGCATGGTAGATCGGGCTCGGCCGGCCCACATAATGTTTCAATAC
>JANNGY010000265.1:0-5513 GCA_031404095.1 Betaproteobacteria bacterium
GCACCGCCAAGCGCCGCTTCCGGCAGATCAACGAATACCAGAACATTCTGGCCGAGGAAGGCACCACCATGCTTAAGTTTTTCCTGCACATTTCGAAGGATGAACAAAAGCAGCGCCTGCAGGATCGGCTGGATGACGATGCCAAGCAATGGAAATTCAATTTGGGCGACCTGGACACGCGTGCGAAATGGGACGACTACCAGCGCGTGTATGAACAAGCCATCGCCGCCACCTCGACATCCCATGCGCCGTGGCACGTGGTGCCGTCCGCTCGCAACTGGGTGCGGGACCTGTACGTGCTGTCGGTGCTGGTCAACGCCCTGAACAGCCTCGCGATGAAGTATCCGGACCCGCCGCCCGGACTGGAAAAACTGGTGATCAAGTAGCCGGCATTGCACGGCAAATTTGTTCTCGATTGCCGTAGGGTGCGCACCGCGCACGCTGATTCGGCAAACCGTGCGCGGTGCGCACCCTACGCGGGTGCTGATGAGGCCAAGCGCAAATTCACCGTGGCCGCCATTGCGGCACTGCACAAGTGCGCTAAGTCCTTGTGTTAAAATAACAAGTTATACCTCGCGCGCTGCGACCAGCAGGTTCAGCACGCTTCCTTCAGCTCAATAAAGCCAGCCATGCCGATTTACGCGTACAAGTGTACGTCCTGCGGGAACACCGAGGATGTTTTGCAAAAACTCAGCGCCGCCCCGTTGACGAATTGCCCTGCCTGCGGCGAGGCCACGTATTCGAAGCAGGTCACCGCACCGCAGTTTCAATTGAAGGGCAGCGGCTGGTATGTGACCGATTTCAAAGGCGGCGCCAGCGGCGGCAAAGACAGCAAGGCCGACAGCAAGGCCGACAGCAAGGCGGAGCCGGCTAATGCGGATGCAAAGTCCGATGCGGCGGCCGACACCAAGAACGCACCCAAGACCGAATCGGGCGCGGCCTGCCCGGTGCATAAAGCGCCTTCGGGCACCCCGGCGGCCACGCCCGCCGCCGCACCGGCCAAGCCGGTCGCGGCCAACGAGTAGTCACAAGGAATTTGTCGCGTGCGTAAATACCTGATTGCCGGCCTGCTTGTGTGGATCCCGCTAGTCATTACCGGCTGGGTTCTGAAGCTGCTCATCGATTTGATGGACCAGTCGCTGCTGCTGCTGCCGGGAAGTTTTCAGACCAAAGCGTGGCTGGGCGTTCACGTGCCGGGCATGGGCGTCTTCCTGACCGTGGCGATCGTGTTGTTGACCGGCGTGCTCGCCGCCAACTTTTTCGGCAACAAGATCCTGGTCTGGTGGCACAACGTCCTGCAGCGCATTCCCATCGTTCGCTCGATCTACGGCGGGGTGAAACAGATTTCCGACACGCTGTTCTCGCCGGAGGGCAAGGCGTTTCGCAAGGCGGTGCTGGTGCGCTATCCGCAGCACGGCACCTGGACAGTGGCATTGCTCACCGGTGAACCGCAACATGAAGTGACCGACCACCTCGGCCACGACAATTATTCGGTGTTCGTGCCGACCACGCCAAATATCACCGCGGGCTTCTTTCTGATCGTGCCCAAGGCGGACGTGATCGAATTGAAGATGAGCGTGGACGATGCACTGAAATACATCATTTCCATGGGAGTGGCGGAACCGCCGCGGCCCATTCACCGCAACGGGGCCGAGATGAAAAAATCCGGCACCGACCCCAATATCAAGCCGTAGCCGGCCCCCGCCGGATACGGCGCCCCGCCCCGAGTTTTCGCTGATCGCGAGTGCGATCGCCTCACCACAATTGTCATCCTGAACGCAGTGAAGGATCTGCTTCGTTCAACGCCGGGATCCTTCGCTTTGCTCAGGATGACAGAACTTTTCGGCACTGAAAAAACATGAGAACCAACTACTGCGGCTTCATCGACAAACAATACCTCGGGCAGCAAGTCACGCTGTTCGGCTGGGCGCACCGGCGCCGCGATCATGGCGGCGTGATTTTCATCGATCTGCGCGATCGAGAGGGCCTCGTGCAGGTAGTCATCGACCCCGATACCGCGGCGGCATTCCAGACCGCCGACAAGACGCGCAGCGAATTCGTGCTGAAGGTCGTCGGCAAAGTCCGTCCGCGCCCGGAAGGCACGATCAATACCAACCTGAAAAGCGGCGAGATCGAAGTGCTCGCCGCCGAAGTCGAAATCCTCAACGCCGCGCTCACGCCGCCGTTCATGATCGACGACGACAACATCAACGAGGAAGTGCGCCTCAAGTATCGCTATCTCGACCTGCGCCGCGACGTCATGCAGAAAAACCTGCGCATGCGTTACCGCATCGCCATGGCGGTGCGGCAGTACCTGGATGCGCAGGGCTTCATCGATATCGAGACGCCGTTCCTGTACAAGTCCACGCCGGAAGGCGCGCGCGAATTCCTGGTACCGTCACGCATCCACGACGGCAGCTTCTACGCGCTGCCGCAATCGCCGCAGCTGTTCAAGCAATTGCTGATGGTGGCGGGCTTCGATCGCTATTACCAGATCGTGAAATGCTTCCGCGACGAAGACCTGCGCGCCGACCGTCAGCCGGAATTCACCCAGATCGATATCGAGACGTCGTTCCTCACCGAGCGCGAGATCCAGGACATCATGGAAGGGCTGGTGAAGGCGATGTGGAAAGCGGGCGTCGATGTCGACCTGCCTGACTTTCCGCGCATCACCCATGCAGACGCGATGGCGAAGTACGGCTCCGACAAGCCCGACCTGCGAGTAAAACTCGAGCTCACGGAACTGACCGACATCGTCAAGGAGTCGGGTTTCAAAGTGTTCGTCGACGCGGCGAACGCCAAGAACGGCAAGGTCGCGGCGCTGTGCCTGCCCGGCGGCAATGCCATGTTTGCGCGCAAGGAACTCGATGACCTCGCCGGCTTTGCCGCGATCTACGGGGCCAAGGGTCTCGCTTACATCAAGGTCAACGATGCGGCCAAATTGAACGCCGAAGGCCTGCAATCGCCGATCGTAAAATTTCTCAGCGAAGAAACTTTGGGCAAAATTCTCGCCGCGTGCAACGCGGCGACAGGCGACATCATTTTCTTCTGCGCCGACAAGGCCAAGGTGGTCTACGACACGCTGGGCGCGCTGCGCATGAAGCTGGGCCACGAAAAGGGCTTTGCCGATGGCGGCTACAAACCGGTGTGGATCGTCGATTTCCCGGCCTACGAATACGATGAGGAACACCAGCGCTACGCCTCCGCGCATCACCCGTTCACTGCGCCGAAGGACGAGCACGTTGCACTCATGGACACTGACCCATCGAAGGTGCTGGCCAAGGCCTACGACGTGGCGATGAATGGCTGGGAACTGGGCGGCGGCTCGGTGCGTATCCATAATCCGGAACTGCAACAGAAACAATTCAAGGTACTGGGCATCTCAGCCGAGGACCAGCGCGCCAAGTTCGGCTTCCTGTTGGATGCGCTCGAATACGGCGCCCCGCCGATGGGCGGCATCGCCTTCGGCCTCGATCGTTCGGTGACACTGATGTGCGAAAAATGGGATTCGATCCGCGACGTCATCGCCTTCCCGAAAACACAGCGCGGTCAGGATCTGATGATCGATACGCCGTCGCAGGTAACCGACAAGCAACTGCGGGAATTGCATATCAAGTTGCGGGATGTTTAGGCGCTTGAGGCCGCCGGTTCGCGCGCCTCGCCGTAGAACGTGTGGTCTTTCCCCCGCGAAGGCGGGGGGTGAAGGACTTTTCGAAGAGCCTTCCTCCTACAATTTGACGCCCGCCTTACAGAAGATGGCAGATACCAAATTCAAGCACTGGTGCGGCTTTCCGAGCCTTTTCGGCCTGCAGGCCTCACCGGTGCTTGAGTTCCGCCCTGAGGCGAACCGCCACGCGATGAAAATCGGCACCCTCGTATAATTCGCGCTTCGACACTTGAAAGCGCGACATGACCATTGCCTTGATCGTTCACGGCGGCGCCGGGGCCTGGCGGCCCGGGTCGGATGCCGACGCCATCGACGGCACGACCGATGCGGTCGCGGCAGGTCGCCGGATCCTAGAAGGCGGCGGCAGCGCGCTCGATGCGGCTTGCGCCGCGGCCGCCGTGCTGGAAGACAACCCGATCTTTAACGCCGGTACCGGCTCAGTGCTCAACTTCGATGGCTTTGTCGAGATGGACGCCTGCGTGATGGTGTCTGATGCAGCACAGATTGGCGCGGTATCGGCGATTCAGCGCGTAAAGAATCCGATCCTCATCGCCCGCCAGGTGATGGAAGCCACCGACCACGTGATGCTCGCCGGCGAGGGCGCACAGCGCTTTGCACGGGTGTTGGGCCACGCTGATTACGATCCGGTCACCCCCGCCCGCCAGGCGGACTGGATGGACAAGAAGGCCAAGCTCGAGGTCGAGGTCGGCACGGATAGCAAGGGCGCGATGAAGATACGCGATTTCCTGATGGGCCATCCGGAATATGCCGGCGGCACCATCGGCGCGGTGGCGCTGGATTCGAACGGCATCCTGTGCGCCTGCACCTCGACCGGCGGGGTGACGATGAAGCTCGTCGGCCGTGTCGGCGATACGCCGCTACCGGGTTGCGGAACGTACGCGTCAAAACTGGCGGCCTCCTCCGCCACCGGCACCGGCGAATACGTGATCCGCGCCCTCGCCTGCCGGCAGATTTCCGATAACGTCGAGAAGGGCATGAGCCTGAAGGCCGCGATCGACATGGTTCTCGATGGCCTCGGCCGCGACTTCGACGCCGACGTCGGGTTCATCGGTATCGATGCCAGCGTCAACGACGACGGTGCACACCGCACGCCGCACATGCCGCACGCGTGGTTCAGCGGGTCGTCTGAGATCGTGGCGAAGATGCGCGCCTGAACAGGCCAAGGCATTCCTGACTCACCATGCGTTCCCTTAATCTCATCCCACCTTCCCGCCAGACCCTGCTGGAAACCGAGCGCCTCGTGCTGCGCCGCTACGAGCGCGACGATCTTGACCGACTCGACCGGCTGAACAGCAATATCGAGGTCATGCGCTACATCGGTGACGGTTCGCTGCGCACACGCGAGCAGACGCGGGCGGGCATTGTCCGCGCGCAGCGCATCTACGAGGACTTTCCCGGGCTCGGTTTCTGGATCGCCGAAGAAAAGCCGCGCCGCCGTTTCGCCGGCGTGTTCGCGCTGGTCTACATTCCCAAGACGGTGGAAGTGGAGGTCGGCTATCGCCTCATGCAGTCGGCGTGGGGTCGCGGGCTCGCCACCGAAGGCGCCCGCGCGCTGGTGCGATACGGCGTGCTGGAGCTGGGACTGGATCGGGTGGTGGGCCTCACCCACCCGGCCAATGATCCCTCCAAGCGCGTGCTGATGAAGGCGGGGCTCGCGCCGCGTGGCACGGGACATTACTACGACAAGGAACTCTGCTACTTTGTTGCGGACGGGGCGCGCTTCCGGCGCGCATAGGTATCACCGGCCAGGATCCGGCCGGCTAGTGTAGTGCGTCACTCTGTTTGGAACTTATGCGAGCAATCAAGTGATGGTCGCCGATTGTGC
>JANNGY010000266.1:0-1971 GCA_031404095.1 Betaproteobacteria bacterium
CATGCATCGCGCAGGACAATTTCTCTACGGCAACAACGGCGCCAAGGCAGCGATCGAAATGGCGTTGTTCGATGCCTGGGGCAAGGCGCGCGGCAAACCGGTTTATGAACTGCTCGGCGGCGCGCGGCGCACCCGCATTCCTGCGCTGCGCCTGATCGGCACCGGCAGCACGGAAGGCGACATCGCCGAAACAAAAAAAAGGCTCGCCGAAGGTTATGTCGCCATCAAGATCAAGGTCGGCGTCGCCTCCCCGGAAGCCGACGCCGAACGCGCATGCGCCATTGCCGCTACCATCAACGACGATGTGCTGATCTGCACCGACGCCAATCAGGCATGGACGCCGGATGAAGCCATCCGTTTCGTGCAGGGCATCGCCGACACGCGTATCGAGTATTTCGAACAGCCGGTCGCCGGGCATGATGTGGCGGGCATGGCGCGCGTCGCTGCCGCAAGCCGCATCAAAATCGGGGTCGATGAAGGCTTGCACAGCATCGACGATCTGCGCCGGCATCACGCGATGAAAGCGGCGCACGGCTGCAGCCTGAAAACTATCAAGCTGGGCGGCATGCGCCCGGTCTATGACGCCGCGCTGCTCTGCGAACAACTGGATCTGCGGGTTAATCTGGCCTGCAAGATCGCCGAAGCCGGCATCGCCAGCGCCGGGCTGCAGCACCTGGCTGCGGCGATACCGGACGTGGCGTGGGGCGTCAGCCTGTCGAGCCCCTATCTGGCGGACGACATCGTCACCGCGCCGATCGCGCTGAACAATGGGCATTTCAGCGTGCCGACTGGGCCGGGTCTTGGCGTTACTATCGACGAGGTGAAGGTGCGGCGCTATACGCGCGAAGCCTGAAGTGGATTTTTGTAAAAGAAATCCACTCCGGTACTTTGGATTTCAATATCGGTGCCGCAATTCCGCGCATCGATTGATATAGGGACGGAGCTTTCCGTAACTAGTATATTGGCATGCACCCTGTTTTATTTGTGGAGACACGATGAAAATCCCTTCATGGGCCTGGTTGGTGTCATGGCTGGCAATGCCGCTGGCGTACGCGCAAACCGATGTGCTGATCGAGGTTGATCGCGGGCGCACGGAAGGCGTTTTTTCCAGCAAGCCCGTGTTTCAGCGTGCGATATTGACCAAACCGGATATCCCGTCGGACACCGCGCTGCTGATGTTCCGCGGCGCCCCTGGCTACGCGCGAATCGAATCGGTGAAGGACAAATTCCGCGGCAACACGCCCAATTTCATTTCCCCGCACATTCGCCTGTTCATGCAGGCGGGCATCGCGCTGGTCATCATGGACTGTCCGACCGATCAGTGGGGCGAGCCGGGATTCTATCCAACCAACTGCCTGGACAATTACCGGTATTCTGCGCAGCACGCTGACGACGTGCGCAGCATCATGGCGAAACTCCGGCAGGATCACGGTTATTCAAAGCTCTATCTGATCGGCCACAGCGCGGGTTCGGTCAGTTCGCGCTGGCTGGCCAAAAGACTCGGCAACGAGATCGCCGGCAGCATTCATTCCGCGTCCATCAATGCCGATAGAAGGCCCGGGACGCCGTGGTCTTCGGTCATGGGATTTCCCTACAGAGACATTACCGCCCCTGTGCTGCACTTGCACCACGAAAACGATGGCTGCAGTTACACGCAACATCGTGTAACCAAGAATTATGCCGGCGACAGGCTCATCACGGTGCGCGGCGGGAATCCGACCGGCGATCCCTGTGCGCTTCACTACCATTCCTATCAGGGTCGCGAAGAAGCGGTGAGTACGGCGATCATCAACTGGATCAAGACGGGTAAGGTCGAGTCGATCGCAGGTGAGTAACCGCAAGCGTAGCGGGACCTCCCCGTAATCCGCAACCCCCGTACCGGAGTAGATTTCTTTTTGAGCCATAGCCCTGACCCAACTCGGTGATATGGGAACTTTCCCGTACGCCTCTCCGCCTCGTCAACCATCCGCG
>JANNGY010000267.1:0-2632 GCA_031404095.1 Betaproteobacteria bacterium
GTTGCTGGGAGTCATTGCGCTGGTGCTGGCCTTCAAGTCATCGACCAATCTGGCGGCGGCCTACGGCATCGCGGTGACCGGCACCATGATCATCACCACCCTGTTCGCCTATATCGTCGCGCGCCACCAGTGGGGCTGGCGGCGGCGCCTGGCGATCCCGGTGTTTGGCGCACTGCTGGCGCTGGACCTGACCTTCCTCGCCGCCAATTCGACCAAGATTCTCGATGGCGGCTGGTTCCCGCTGGTGTTCGGCGGCGCGGTGTATCTGCTGCTGACGACATGGAAGGAAGGGCGCCGGCTGCTGCAGGAGCGGCTCCATACCCAGGCGCTGAGCCTGCGGGATTTCATTCCCGGCATCGAAACCCCGGACACCATCACCGTTCCCGGTACGGCGGTGTTCATGACGCCCTACCCGGACCACGTGCCGCATGCCCTGCTGCACAACCTCAAGCACAACAAGGTGCTCCACGAACAGGTGGCGCTGGTGACCGTGACGGTGGAATCCGTGCCGCGCGTGCCGGATGCGCTGCGGGTGGCGGTGGCACGCCTGAACCATCGCTTCTACCATGTCGGCATCCACTTCGGTTTCATGGACGTGCCCGACGTGCCGGCGGCGCTGGAATGGTGCGCCGAGCAGGGGCTGGACATGGAACCGATGACGACCTCCTATTTCCTTAGCCGCGAAACCGTGATGCCGAAGGTCGGCGATGACATGCCCTACTGGCGCGAGGCGCTGTTCGCGACCATGTACCGCAACGCCGGCACCGCGGCGGACTTCTTCGGCCTGCCGCCGAACCAGGTGGTGGAACTGGGGACGCGGGTCACGCTGTAGCGCCGATCGTGCCGTCCCGGACTCGGTCTGCCGGGGATTCCGCCGACGACATCCGCGCCCTGGCGACCCTCTGGAAACCGGACGCCGTGTTGTTCGCACTTGACGCCGGCACCGGCCTGCGCGCACGCATCGCACCCGGCAGCGGGCTGGACTGGGTGGAGCTCGACTACCGGGGCAGCATCGCGCCAAGCACCTTCATCGAACGGCTGTTCGGCGGCGGGACTGGGCTGTCTCCGCCTTGCCCGCCCGGGCAGCGCCGAACGAGGTTGCGCCGGCCCCTGGCAGCGCTATGTCGGACTGAATTCGAAACGCGGTGCCGCTGGGCTTTCAGTCCGGTGACAGGAAAAAAGCGAAGACCCCGCCTTCTTGTGAAAGGCGGGGCCCTGGATTTTCTGCCCCGCTTCGGTAGAACGGGGTGGAGATTGTGTTACGGCTTCATGTTTTCCTTACGCGATGACATTTCCGGCGGCAAATGTGGCATCGGTGACACCGACCAGCACAACCACCTGATCGGCGGCGCCGTCGCCATTCGTGTCGTCAAACAAATATCCGTTCGTCGCATCCCACTGAAACGAATACCGCTCAGCACCGGCCAACCCGACCAAGGCTGCGTTGGCCATGGTGAGCGCCTGCGCAAAGTCGGTCACCGCGACACTGCCCTCGACATAGTTCGCAGCAGCGCCAGTCTCACCCAACTTCAGGACGTCGCTAGCCGCATTAAAGCCGACGATATGATCGGCAGTCGCCAGATCAAGAGCGGAATCGGCATCGCCAATGACGATGGTGTGGGGTGCAGCGAAACCGTCAGTCACCAGGGTGATTCGATCTGCGCCAGCCCCCGCAGAAATGATGTTTTCACCAGCGGCAGCAGAAGCAATGACGGTAATGGAGTCGTTGCCGGCACCGGTTACTACGGTCGTCGCACCTGAACCAGAGCTTGCGGTCACCGTGACATCACTGGCACCGGTGCTGGTAATCGTCTGGGCACCTTCCCCGGTGGAGGTTGCCGTGACGCTGACAAGATTGGCACCGGTAATGACTTGTGCCCCGGCACCGGATACAGCGGTGACGGTGGCAAGGCCTGCGCCAGTAGTAATCGTCTGCGCGCCTGCGTCGGAGACTGCATTCACGGTGACCGCTCCAGCACCATTACTGGTGATCGTCAGCGCGCCAGCATCGGATTCCGCCGTCACCGAGGCTGCGCCTGAACCCGTTGTAATGGTTTGTGCGCCGGCACCGGATGCGGAATTGAGGGAAAACGCCCCGCTAAAGGTGGAAGAATCAATCGTGATCGCACCGCCATTGGAGGCAGTTGTCAGATCGACGCCCGCCGCCGCAAAGGCGGCTTCGAAAAATGCACCGGTGGTGATGGTTTGTGCGCCGGCACCCGTGGTGTCAATCACGATCTTTTCGATATTGGAAACCGCGACCGCGGTGAGCACCTGCGCCACGCTGAAGAACACGCCGATCTGCGCACTCGTGCACGCGAAGCGATTCCGGAAGTAGAGGTTCATGAACGGGATCACGAGCCCGGCCCCCATGCCGATGAGCATGGCTTTCTTGGCGTTGGGTCGGAGCTTGCGCGTCTCGTGCGCCGGCGGCGGGGCCAGCCCGGAGACGGCGCGCGGCTCGGCAAGCCCGCGCAGCGCGAGCAGCGGGAGCGCCGCGGCGGCAGCGAACAGCGCTCCCACGAGCAGCGCCGCGCGGTAGGCGCCGAACAGCGTGGTGCCGGGTGCGGCGAGCCGCACCCATTCGGGCAGCGCGCCGCCCAGCGCGTTGCCGAACACGCCCGCCAGGAGC
>JANNGY010000268.1:0-10279 GCA_031404095.1 Betaproteobacteria bacterium
TTGCCGGAGGTAACTGATGCGCTGTTTACTGGCTGGGGAGGTAGGGATCGAACCTACGAATGCCGGAATCAAAATCCGGTGCCTTACCACTTGGCGACTCCCCAAATACGTCATTCACCCAGAGGATGTTTCTTCAATCCCTGCGCGACAAATCCATGGTGTTGCGATTGCAGTTTCTGAAACGCGACTCTGGCATCTCGCTCATGTTCGAAGGCGGCAAAAACACACGCGCCTGAACCCGTCATTCTGGCGCCAAAAACCGATTTTTGACTTACCGAATCCAGCGCCCGGATACTGCCCGCCACTGCTGGAAACGCTTTCATAACAACGGGTTGCAGATCATTACACAAATCCGCGAGGCCACTTGCCGAAAAGTCCGTTATTTTGAGGGGAATCGTGTTTCTTGTCAATTCCGGTCGCCCGAAGACATAGGCGGTCGGCACCTGGATCATCGGGCTCAGCACCACGTACCACCATTCGGGTATATCCAGGGGAAGTAGTTGCTCTCCGATACCTTCTGCCCAGGCATTGCGGCCAAAGACAAAGAACGGTACATCCGCTCCAATCGACAAGGCCAGGGACTGCAACTGCGCCCCGGGCATTTTCAGTCCCCACAGGTTGTTCAGCGCCAACAGGGTCGACGCCGCGTCGGAGCTGCCACCACCGAGTCCGCCGCCAATCGGAATTCGCTTTGTTACGGCAATGTCCGCGCCGTGGCGAGTTCCCGATTCACGCTGAAGCAATTTGGCGGCACGAACCACCAAGTCCGCTTCCGCGTCGACATCTTTCAACGTCGAAGTACGGCATATACGACTGTCGTCGCGTCGTTCCAAAAAAAGCGTATCGCCAAAATCCAGCAGCACAAAAGCAGATTGCAGGAGGTGATAGCCGTCCGATCTCTGCCCGATCACATGCAAGAAAAGATTGAGTTTGGCGGGGGCAAGCACGCTCAGTTTCATTCCGCCTGCCAATGATCTATTACCACGCGCACAACGGTATCACCGCTGACCGCCGACAACCGCGCCGCATACTGGTAAACACCCTGCATCTGCAGGCTCTCGACAGTCACCCGCCACACGTCCCCATTGCCAACCTGTCTTTCGACCGGCTTACCATCCATGAAACCAATACCCTGTATCCAGATCGCAATCGCATCCATATCCAAAGGCACACCCAGCAGGCTTGCGGTCAGTTCTCCAATTGAGCCCGCCACCATGGTCTTGTCGTCGCGCCGCAATGTCACGCGGCCATCGGCGCCCCATGTCAGTTCCGCAACCTGGCTGCCAAAGGGAGTGAATACCTGCAAGCGCTCATCATTCACCAGCCTGGTCCAGCGAATTTGCCCGGATTCGACCTTGTCGCCGACCCGCACACGGATTCGACCCTGCAATGAAAAATACGCTGCCGGCGGCGCGCTTGCCGTTTGCGCGCGCACCCCAAACTCCGGAACTGTTGTAGCGCAGCCCGCCGGCAGGACAATCGCGATCACCGCGAGGATCGCGGCGCAAAAACTGTGCCGGCAACAATCGGCATGCCGCCGAGATGCCGACAGGTGATTTGTCGTCATTGCGACGAAAATCTTTTCATCACCGTGGCCAGCATTTCGTTACCCGGATTCTCCGACAGCGATGCCCGCCAGACTTTCAATGCTTCATCGCGATCGCCAATGGCCCAGAGAACTTCACCGAGATGGGCGGCGATCTCCGGATCGCGGCGCAGTTGATATGCGCCTCTGAGCGTCTTCAATGCCTCATCCAAACGACCGAGTCGAAATTGCACCCAACCCAGGCTATCCTGAATAAACGCATCGTTGGGCGCGATTGCGAGTGCCTTCCGCACCAATTCGTACGCCTCACCCAGGCGCTGGTTTCGTTCCGCGAGAGTGTATCCGAGCGCGTTGTAGGCGTGCGCGTGATCAGGCTTGAGCTCAATCACGCGCTGCAAATCGCCTTCCATCGCGTCGAGCCTGTCCAATTTTTCAGCAACCATGGCACGGTCATACAACAGGTCGGCTGTGTCCGGATTTTTTTCGATCGCCTGGGACAGTAGCGTGAATGCTCCCGCATATGCCTTGGTGTCCCGCAATAGTTGTGCTTCTGCGAGAATCAATTGAATGCGCGTGTCGGGTGAATCCTGCTCGGCCTCCTGCGCATCGCGCAAGTGCTTGCGGCCGGCGTCCATACCATCGCGTTTGGCAAGAATGTGGGCGATCTTGAGTTGTCCGGTCACAAAATACTCGCCCGCCGTGATCTTCCGATACCAATCGATCGCGGCGTCCAGTCGATTCTGCTCTGTCGCTACCGCACCAAGATTGAAATACACCGGGTTGGCATCGCGCGGAATCAATTCCAGCACGCGTTTGAACTGCAGCTCGGCATCCGCATAGTCCTCGAGTTGCTGGGACAGCAATCCCACGGCGTAGGGGACTTCCGGGTCGGTGGGCTGATTCGTGGCCGCAATGCGAAACTGTTCGCGCGCGGACTTGAAGTCTTTTTGAGCGACGAGCAACCTCGCATAGGTTTGGCGCACTTCGTTGGCACCCGGGTATCGCTCAAGGAATCGCGCCAGGAACTCTGCCGCCCTTTCATCCGATGTATCGCGAAGAATCTGTGATTTCAATATCGCTGCCTGCGCCCAATCCACGCGACGCATCAACGCCCCATCAATGGCAAGATGGGCGCCAGGCCCGTCCTTCGCCGCAAATAGTGCCAGCGCGACGGCATAGTGTGCCTCTGGCATTTTCAAATAGGGGGCACTCAATGCCTTGACAACGTCGGCGACGACAGACTTGTCCGCAAACCGGGCCAGGAGCGGATTGATCTGCATCAAAACTGCCGCCGTTCTACCCGGCTGAGCCAACATCGCCGCAATGCTTACCTTGGCAGACTCAAGCGTGCCCTGGCTTCCAACGAGCGCCGCGAGCGCTTGCCGGGCCAACGCGGAACTCGGCTCCAGTTCAAGCCATAGCGTGGTTGCATCCAGCGCCAACGTAAATTCACGCGCTTGAAACGCGACTTCCACCGCACGCCTTGCAAGACGCGGGTCGCGCGTCTTCTGTGCAAGGTCCGTCAGGCCGCGCAACGCCAATCCGGTACGTCCACGCTGCCCGGCGATTTCCGAAATCAGGTACTGATAGAGTATTTGATCCGTCAACCCGGCCGCAGGGGCCAATGCTTCCGGCACCGGGCGCACGTCTGCCGCCGGACTCTTGGCGGCAGGTGCGTCAGACAACATTGGGGATTGCGCCCACGCTTGGCCAACTTGAAACCCCGTTAGCAGGACTGCGCCTGATAGCACCAACCTTTGCTTCATCATGTTCAAGTTTATCTATCCTTCGATACGCACGCCGGGCACTCACCGGCACATCACCATTCGAGTCGTGCGTGCCTTTGGTCAAACATGATAATCCGTTATTTGCGCCGACATGAAATTGGCACGCGCCAATTCAACCTGTTCCTGCTTTGCGCGCATGGCATCTCGTTACCAGCCCACTCGCCTGCCACGGGACATGCCCCATGAGTTCTCGTCCCCGGGCTGCCAAGCCGAGAGCCCCTTGCATCAGGCAAAGCACCCGAAGCGAGCGGCACCCCGTCCGAACTCGCTCCATGTCATTTTTCGAAAGAAAAAGAAGAGCGCGCGTCCTGACGATCAATGCACTCGCCACAATCCTTGATGAGACGGCAACCACGCGGCGAAGTTCGCGGGTTTGACACATTGCCTTTACAATCGCTCCTTCCGCGACGTTATCGGTAAACCAGAAACATGCCTGAACTGCCTGAAGTCGAAACCACCCGTCTCGGCCTGCTTCCGCATGTCCTGGGACAAAGAATTTCCAGGGTTATCGTCCGCGACAGGCGCCTGCGTTGGCCCGTGCCGGCTGATTTTGCCCGGCGCCTAAAGGGCTGCACTGTGCGAGATGTCTTGCGACGCGGGAAGTACCTCCTTTGGGATTGCGACTCAGGTTATGTGCTGAGTCATCTGGGAATGTCGGGGTCCTTGCGGGTGATTCCGGCGTCCGAAAAAGCGCACAAGCACGATCACATCGACTTCGCCTTCGATAGTGGAATCGCAGTTCGTTACGCCGATCCGCGCCGATTCGGCGCCATGCTGTGGATTCCCGGCAGGGATGCCTCGCATCCACTTCTGGACGCGTTGGGGCCCGAGCCGCTTACCGCGGATTTCAATGGGACATATCTGGCCAAGGTTGCACGAGGTCGCGCGGTGAGCATCAAGGAATTCATTATGAACGGTCGCGTGGTAGTCGGTGTCGGCAATATTTATGCTTCCGAATCGCTGTTCATCGCCGGCATCCACCCCAAGCGAGCAGCGGAGAGGATATCTCTGGCACGCCACGAGCGCCTGGTCGACGCGATCAAGCGGACGCTTAGCAAGGCAATCCGTGCCGGCGGCTCTTCATTGCGCGACTACGTTCAGGCCAATGGCGACCTTGGCAATTTTCAGGTGCAAGCATTCGTTTATGACCGCGAGGGCCTGCCGTGTCGCGTATGCAAGTCCCCGATACATGCGATTCGCCAGGGGCAGCGCTCGACCTATTTTTGTCCGGCCTGTCAGACGTAGAATAGTCGCATGGTCATTAATTGTTGCCGGAATTCCTGGTATCGGAGTGCGCCCCCGGCGCAATTTTCGCTATCACCGTTGAACATGAACTGGCGCGAAGACAGGATCCGGCCAGTCCTTGAAACGGTTATCAAGAGAGCAGCATGAGCCGCACACCTGTCATCACCGAGAGACTTGCAGACCTGCAATCGTGGCGGGTCGGCCTTTCCACGCAGATCATGCGCGTGACCGATTTCCTGCGGACACATGATTTTCTCACGCCGAACATGGAGGCGGCACTGAAAGATGCCCTTCAGCAGGTCGGTAGCCAAAACGTTACGGTCGCCTTTGTTGCCGAAGTTGCGCGCGGAAAATCAGAGTTGATAAATGCACTGTTTTTCGCCGACCTGGGACGTCGTCTCCTGCCCTCGGGGCCCGGCAAGGGAACACGTTGTGTCACCGAGCTGCGTTTTGATCGCGATGTCCAGACCAGCGTGAAGTTGCTGCCGATCGAGACCCGCGAAAGTCCCCTGCGCTTCGACGAATTGCTGAGGGAAGAGAATCAATGGCGCTCAATACTGTTCGATGCCGACAATCCGGATTCCGTTTCGCGGGCATTGGCTGCGCTTTCTGAAACCAAGCGAATTTCGCTCACCGATGCGGTCGCTTGGGGCCTGCATGGCGAGGGCGTTGCCATTCCCGCGGGGGAAAGTAGCTCAACCCTGGTTGATGTTCCACGATGGCGTCACGCAATCGTCAATTTTCCCCATCCACTGCTCGACGCCGGATTGGTTATCATCGATACGCCAGGACTGGCGGCGTTTGTTTCGGAGCCGGAGCTGGCACGGCAGCGAGTACCCAACGCAGACGCTCTTGTTCTCGTGCTGGACGCGACTCAGGGGGTGACAAAAGCCGACCTTGCGGTCTGGAAGGACCATCTTGGTGGCGCGCGCAATTTCCGCAATCGCGAAAAGGAAGCATCATCTCAATTGCGGCTGGTTGTCCTGAACAAGATTGACGAAGTCAAGATCGATCAAAAAGTCGAGCCTGCTGATGCGAATCGCGTGCTGCTTCGTGACCTTGACCGGCGCGTACATGATGCGGCGGACCTGTTGCGCATCGATCCGATCCACGTCATCCCCATATCTGCGCGCCTAGGCCTTGCCGGCAAGATTGCCAACGATGCGGATAAATCTGTACGCAGCCGCTTATATCAGTTGGAACGCGCACTCGCGACCAGCCTGCCGAAGGATCGCCAGGACGGCATGTATGCCGACATTGTGGCTGCCCTCTCAAGCGCACTCGAAACCGCGCAGGCGACACTCGACAATCATCGCTTTGATACCTTGGATGGCCTGAGAAACCTCTCTGTCCTGCGCGACAAGAACGAGAAGCTGACCGAGTCGGTTGTCATTCAAACAAGCCAAAAGCACGACCGCCTCGAGGCGGCATTGCGCGAATTGAAAAGCATCAAGAATGTGCACTCGACCCTGGCGGAAAACCTGTCGACGATTGTCGATGTCGCGTCCGCCAAGCAGGACGCCATGCGCGCCAGGCGCGCTATTGCCTCAAGCGTTATGCCGGGTAAGGCATTTGATATCGTCCAGCAGTATTTCTCGGTCACAAAGGAGAAACTGAATGCGCTGGAGTCGAGGATTGAGGAAATTCGCAGTCTTTACAACAGCATCAGCGAGCGCATGCGTCGCGATTTCGACCTCAGTCTATATGATGTGCATCCCTTTGCAACGCAGAGATTCCATACCGAACTGCAAAAGGCCCGGGATCAGGCGCAGGGCGAAATTACCAAAACCAGCAATCTCCTGGTCAGACGTGGCAACGCGCTTGCGGAGCAATTCGACGAAATGATTGTCAGCCGCGTGCTGCACATTTTCGAGATCGCGAGCCGGGAATCCGCCACCTGGATGCGCGGCCTGTACACGTCGGTCGAGCGACCCCTGGAAGCGCTCAAGCAACAGACGCTTGAGCGGTCGGCCAACGTTGAAAAATTCAAGTCGGCAGAACTCGACCTTGCCGGTCAGATTGCCGACATTCAGGCTCGTCTCGACGTCATCAAGCGCAAACACGCCGCTTTGGCCGACGCGCGGGCGGGACTGAATCGTTTCATGGGCCAGGTTGAAGACATGGATGCCGCATAGATCGCCGGACTAGGCCACCTTTTGCCGAGTCAGATTGATGAATTTTGCGAGCAACTGGTCCTTTGTTTCGATGAAATCGGGATCCAGCGGGATACAGTCAACAGGACATACCTCACGACACTGCGGCGATTCGAAGTGGCCGACACATTCGGTACATTTCAGGGGATCGATTTCGTATATTTCGATGCCCTGAGAAATGGCGTCGTTCGGACATTCCGGTTCGCATACGTCGCAATTGATGCATTGATCGGTAATCTTGAGCGCCATGACTCAAAGGCCCACTTTTCCCTGTAGCGCCTTAACCGTCAGCGGGTGCACAAAATCACTGACATCACCGCCCAGCGTGGCTATTTCCCGGACAATAGTCGCCGAAACGAACATGTACTTGTCGGACGGTGTCAGGAACATGGTTTCGACGCCGGGCAAGAGCCTCCTGTTCATGCCGGCCATCTGAAATTCATACTCGAAATCGGAAACCGCCCGCAGCCCGCGGAGAATGACATTGGCATTTTGTGTCTTGAGGAACTCGGATAACAGGCCGGAAAATCCCAATACCCGAACGTTGGAAAAGGGCGCCAGTATTTCCTTCGCCAATCCAACTCTTTCTTCGAGCGTAAAAAAGGGGCGTTTCGCCGGACTGTGGGCAACCGCGACAACCACTTCGCCAAACAGCCTTGCGGCGCGGGCGACCAAGTCCTCATGCCCCTTAGTAAGGGGATCAAACGTCCCGGGATAAACCGCTCTGATCATGCCTCGCCCTTCACGAAATGTAGCAAGGCAAAGTGTACAGCACCGGCTTTGCCCTGTTTTACAACCCGCCAGCAATCCTTGGCCGAACTGGACACCACATCAACAATTGGCTCCCGCCACTCTGCGTATACAACTCCATCGGCTGAAAGGTGCCCCTGCAATTGCCCCAGCAGCGTCACCAGCAAGCCGGACGCAAAGGGCGGATCCAGAAAGACGACGTCAAATTTCTGCTGATTGCCGAAGAGGAATTTTTCGACATCTTGCTGAACCAACCGGCATTCCACGGCGAGCAGCTTGTCCTGGTTACTTTTGAGTGCCTGCATCACCGCTCGGTTGTTCTCAACCATCACCACTTCGGCGGCGCCTCGTGAGGCAGCCTCGAAGCCCAGCGCTCCGCTGCCAGCGAACAGGTCCAGGCAGCGCTTTTCGTGCAGCGTCTGGCCGAGCCAGTTGAACAGCGTCTCGCGCACCCGGTTTGCCGTCGGTCGCAATCCTTCGGCATCCGGGAACTCGATGACGCGACTCCGCCATTTGCCGGCATTGATCCGCACGCGGTTTGCGACATGCGGTTTGACCAAAGCGCTTGGCTTAGAATGGCGTGTCATTCCCAAATTTTCCCAGAGTTTTCACTTGTTCAGCATTTTCGGCCCGAAAAAAAACACCCCCACTGGACTTCTTCAGGCAGACGAGAAAACGCCGGGCTGGCTGTCGCGTCTAAAGTCCGGCCTGTCCAGGACCCGTGAAGCACTCAACACCGATGTCACCGAACTCTTTGCTCGTCATGGCAAGGTGGACGAATCACTCTTCGAGGAATTGGAAAGCGTGTTGATCACGGCGGACGTCGGCATTGGCGCCGCCACGCGACTGGTCGCTGAATTGCGCCACACCGCCAGCGCCAAGAGAATCGTGGATGGCACAGCGTTGAGAGACGAGTTCGAAAGTGCGCTGATCAGACTCGTTCGGCCACTTGAGAAGCCGCTCGATACGACCGTGGCCAAGCCATTTGTCATCTTGATCGCCGGCGTAAATGGTGCGGGCAAAACGACCACCATCGGCAAGCTTGCGAAGTATTTTCAATCGGAAGGCAAGAGCGTCATGCTGGCAGCCGGCGACACTTTTCGTGCGGCCGCCCGGGAACAACTGCTTACCTGGGGCGAGCGCAACGGCGTCACCGTGATTGCACAGGAAGGAGGTGATGCCGCTGCAGTGATCTTTGATGCCATCCAGTCGGCCAAAGCCAAGGGGATTGATATCATACTCGCGGACACCGCCGGACGATTGCCGACGCAACTTCACTTGATGGAGGAGATCCGCAAGGTAAAGCGTGTCATCACCAAAGCCGATGCCGGTGCGCCTCATGAGTCTTTGCTGGTGCTTGACGCGAACACGGGTCAGAATGCCCTTCAGCAAGTCAAAGCTTTCGATGATGCATTGAAACTGACCGGATTGGTCGTCACCAAGCTGGATGGGACTGCCAAGGGCGGTATGATTGCCGCGCTCGCCGCTGAACGGCTAGCGCAGCCGATACCTGTTCGTTTTATAGGCATTGGCGAAGGCATCGACGACTTGCGCCCTTTCCATGCGGCCGAGTTTGTCAACGCGCTGTTCAGATGATCACTTTTTCAAACGCGGGCAAACGATATTCGAGTGGCTTTGAGGCGCTGAAGGGCGTTACGCTGACCATTGAAAAAGGCGAGATGGTGGCGATAACGGGTCGCTCCGGCGCTGGAAAATCAACTTTGCTCAAACTCGCTGCCGGTATCGAACCCGCGACACAGGGCAGCGTGCTGGTAAATGGCCAGAATGTCAGCCAATTGAAAGAAGCCGGGCTTGCGGTCATGCGCCGCAGTCTCGGTCTGGTCTTCCAGGATCACAAACTGCTTTTCGACCGCAGCGTCTTTGAAAATGTCGCGCTGCCGCTCTCCATCGCGGCATTTCCTCGCGCGGAAATCGGCAAACGTGTACGGGCCGCACTCGATAAGGTCGGCCTCCTCAGTCGCGAGAAATCCAATCCGGTTACTCTATCGGGCGGTGAACAACAACGACTCTGCATTGCTCGTGCCATTGTCAATCGCCCGTCAATTCTCATCGCCGATGAACCCACCGGCAACCTTGATCACGCTTATGCAGAGACCATCATTAACCTCTTCAAGTCCTTCAATCAGGTAGGCGTAACCGTCGTGCTATCTACCCATGATGAAGTAGGGCTCGCGCGATTAACCTGTCGGCGAATTCTGCTGGAAGGCGGCAGGTTGACGCCATGAGCGCCTGGCTCGTGGCGCACGTGCAGGCCTGTGAAAGGGCGATAAGGCGGCTGATTTCGCACCCCGCCGGCACATTGCTTTCGATTTTGGTCATAGGTATCGCAATCACTTTGCCGCTGGGACTGTACACAGTGTTCGCTAATATTTCGGCTGCCGCCAGCCGGGTCAATACCGACCCGAGTGTGAATATTTATCTTGCACTCAATGCCACCGAGGGAGAAGCACACGAACTGGAAAAGCGCCTTCGATTGCGCGGCGACATTCGCAGCGTACGATTCATCTCGCGGGACATGGCGCTGGCCGAAATGAAGCGCATTTCCAATCTTGCCGACCTGCTCGCCAGTCTCGAAACCAACCCGTTGCCGCATGCGTTTAGCCTGCAGCCTCGTTCGAGCGAACCGGACTCTTTGGCGATTCTTCGTCGAGAGGTCTCTGCTCTGCCGAAAGTCGAACATGTGGTGATGGACTTCGAATGGGCGCAGAAACTCAAACGATTCGCGTCATTTGCGGAACGATTGACAATGCTGCTGGGGTTGATACTCGCGCTTGCGG
>JANNGY010000269.1:0-7588 GCA_031404095.1 Betaproteobacteria bacterium
CTCCGCACCACTTTCTTCTTTTTCGGCTTGGGTTTGGCTTTTACCTTCGGCTTGGGTTTCGCCTTTTTCTTTTTCAGGGAGGCGACCACCTTCTTCGCCGCGTCCCCCATGTTGTCGGCCGAGATGATCGGCAGGCCGGAATCCTTCAGTATCTGCTTGCCCATTTCATCATTGGTGCCCTTCATGCGCACCACCAGCGGGACTGATAGATGCGTTTCGCGCGCCGCGGCGACGACACCATTGGCGATCACGTCGCACTTCATGATGCCGCCGAAAATGTTGACCAGGATCGCTTTCAGATTCGGGTTCTTCAGCATGATCTTGAAGGCTTCGGTCACTTTCTCGGTGGTGGCGCCGCCGCCGACATCGAGGAAGTTGGCCGGTGAGCCGCCGTAGAGCTTGATCACGTCCATGGTTGCCATGGCGAGGCCGGCGCCGTTGACCAGGCAACCGATGTCACCGTCGAGCGAAATGTAGGTGAGGTCGAACTTGGAGGCCTCGATCTCGGCCGGGTCTTCTTCATCGAGATCGCGCATGGCGACGATTTCCGGGTGGCGGTAGAGCGCATTGGAATCGAAATTGAGCTTGGCATCCAGCGCCAGCACCCGGTTGTCGCCGGTATAGATCAACGGGTTGATCTCGGCCAGCGAGCAATCGCACTCATCGAAGGCCTTGTACAGCGATTGCATGAAGGCAGCGCCCTGCGCCACCGCCTGCTCGGGGATGCCGATCTTGCGGGCGACATCCTCGGCGGCCGCGCTGGAAAGCCCGGCGACCGGGTCAATGGCGACTTTGAAAATCTTCTCCGGCGTATGTTCGGCCACTTCCTCGATGTTCATCCCGCCTTCGCTGGAGGCCATCAGCACCACCCGCTGCGAGGCGCGATCCACCACCATGCCGACGTAGAGCTCCTTCTTGATATCTGCGCCTTCCTCGATGAACAGGCGCTTGACAACACGGCCTTCCGCACCGGTCTGCGGGGTGATGAGTGTCATGCCGAGGATCTTCGAGGCATAGTCGCGCACCTCGTCGATCGATTTGGCGACCTTGACGCCGCCGCCCTTGCCGCGCCCGCCGGCATGAATCTGCGCTTTCACCACCCAGACCTTGCCGCCCAGTGTTTCCGCGGCCTTGACTGCCTCATCGACGGAAAAACAGGCCACGCCGCGCGGTGTCGCGACACCGAATTTGCGCAGGATTTCCTTGCCCTGGTATTCATGAACGTTCATGCGGACTTTCCAATCTGGTGGAGGGAAGTAATGCGGGCGGACATGACGGGACGAAAGTCTGGCCCGTGAGAACACTTTAGTTTACCAGTACGGCGGTCTCATTGACTCTGGCAGCCTGTCGGACAATTCAGGGATTGTCGGGCGTGGCGAGCACGTCTGCTTGAAGGTCGCCGCGATACCACTGCGGGTAGAACTGCGCCACCGCCGGCCCGTCGCTGCGAAGCGCATGACAGCGATCGAGCTGGAACGGCTTGCTGTTCACCGCCTGAAGGCCTTGTCCGGCGATGGTCTGGAAGGCGGTGGTGGCGAGCGAGCTGACCAGCTCGGTAATATGGGTGCAGCCGTGAATGCCGCCGAGTCGATTGCGTACCTGATTGGTAAATCCCGGCCGGATCGCGAGTCCGATCAGCTTTCGGTAGTCAGGCGTAATCTGGCTGCATTTTCCGGGATAAGGCATGGCATCGATCGAGGCGACGGCATCGACAATCGTCAGCGTCGTATCCAGGGTGATTCGCAGCCACATGGAATGAATCGAGTCGCCCGCGTAGCGCATGCCGCTGGCCACCTTGAAATCGATATCCTTCATGTCATGCAGGTGTCCTTCGATGTCGAACAGCCCGTCCTCGCGCTTGTAGCCGCGCATGCTGATGTTGCGGTGATGAAGTGGCTGGCGGGGAACGGCGGGTAGCGGCAGTGGCATGATGGAATTATTGCAGTGCAAAAGAAACATTATAGAAACGAAAAAGCGCACCGGCGGTGCGCTTTTTCGTTTATTCAGTTACTAACATTTAGCAGACGCAGTTCTGGCTTTTCATCCAGTCTGCCGATAGGTTCGAAGCGCCGCCGCGAATTCCGTCCCCGTCTGGAAGCGCTCCTCGTAGTTCTTGGCCAGCGCTTGGTCGACGAAGTCCTTCACCCACGGCGGCAGCGAGGGGTTGTACTCGAGAATATTGGGGTGCGGCTCGTTGGCGATGGCGAACATCAGTTGCGTCATCGATTCGCCCTCGAAGGGCAGGCGCCCACAGGCGAGTTGGTAGAACGTGACGCCCAGCGAAAACAGGTCCGACCGGCCATCGATCTTCTTGCCGCCCAATTGCTCGGGCGACATGTAGGACGGCGTGCCGAGCACCATGCCGGTCTTGGTCTTGGACGAGTCGGTCACGCGCGCGATGCCGAAGTCAGCCACCTTCGGCACCTTGCCTTCGGGGTCGTACATGATGTTGGCCGGCTTGATATCGCGGTGAAAAACGCCTTGCGAATGGGCATGGTTGAGGGCTTCGGCGACCTTGGTCATGATGTCGCACATTTCGTCGAACGGCAGCAGGTTCGGGTTCTTGGTCTTGTCGACCAGGTCCTTGCCCTTCAGGAACTCCATGGCGATGAAGGCCAGATCGTGTTCCTCGCCGGCATCGAAAATGCGCACGATGTTCGGGTGATCCAGTTTGCCCGCCGATTCGGCCTCACGGAAGAAGCGGTCCTTGGCCTCCTGCAATTCGTCCCCCTCAAATTCGGAGGCAAGCGCCATCGTCTTGATGGCGACTTCGCGGCCGATTTTCGGGTCCTTGCCGAGGTAGACCACGCCCATCGCGCCCTTGCCCAGTTCCTTCTGCACCTGGTAGCGGCCGAGCATCGGTTTCTCGGCGGTGCCCGACAGCACCATGGTGGCGGCACTGGAACGCGCCGCGGATGAGCCGCCGAGGATAATGGTCTCGGACATGGTCTTGGCGCGATTCATGCGCTCGGCCACATCGCGGAATTTCGGATCGTTCTGGTGGATAAACTGGAACGCCGACTCGGCCTTGTTGAACTGGCGGCGGCGCTCGAAATCCAGCGCCAGCGAATAGACGTTTTCCATCAACTGCTCGTCAACCGGGCATTTGCGGAACTTGTCGAAGGCCATGTCGAGTTGTCCTTGTTGCTGGAAAGCGAGCCCGAGCATGCGGTTCGATTCGGCGCCGGCCGCTTCGGATTGTTCCTTGCCGCGCTCCGTCATGAGGAAGCGCTTGGTGGTCAGCAACAAATGACCGATCACCAGCAACGATGCCGGCAACATCAGCTTGACCCAGATGCCAGGCCCCATCATCAGGGCGAAATGCGTGCCCAGCAGCACGACGAAAATCACCAGCGTGAACATCGCCGCCGGACCGGCGCGCAACTTCGGCAGCAGCACCACCAGGTAGACCGCCACCAGCACGAAAACCAGCAGGGAAACCCACAGCGTCCAACCCGGGGTACGGAAGAACTGCTCTTTCAGGATGCTGGACACCGAATGTGCGAGGGCTTCCACCGGCGTCAGCGCGCCGATCGGCGTCACCTGGATGGCGCCGACACCCGCCGCGGTCGCGCCGATCAGCACGATCTTGTCCTTGTATTTGTCGGCCGGAATCTTGCCGCTCAGGACATCGAAGAATGAATCGATCGGGATGGCCGGGCGTTCGCCGACATTCTTGTAAAAGTACGGGCGCATCAAACCGCGTTCATCGGTCAGGATGCGCAGGTTGCCGAGCGACACGCTTTCACCGATATTGACGCGAATGTCTTTCGGTGCGAGATTGAGGCTCTTGGCCGCCATCACCATCGCCAGCGACGGATACTGCTTGCCAAAGTAATCGACCACGGTGATGTCCTGGCGCACGCCGCCATCGCGATCGAGGTTCGGGCTCAGGTGGCCGATACCGGCAGCGACGGCGCCAAGCTGTTCGATCGGCAGGTTCGGATTCGGCGCGGCATAGACGAATTCGCCGCCGGCATTGCTGAAGCCGCCAATGGCGCTGCGGGTGATGAATTCGGGCAGCGGCTGGTCGGGCTTGCCGACCGGCGGATCGAAGGTGGTATCGAACAGCGACGGCAACACGACGTTGCCGGCCTTCTTGATGCTTTCCGCCAGTCTGCGATCGGTATTGAGCGCCTGTTCGGCTTCATTCAGCACCGCGCCGATCTGCGTCAATTCGGCATTCGCCGCCGGCGGGGCGGGCGGGGCAGCCGCAGCCTTGCCTCCCTTGCCGCCGGTGGCCGGCGGCGCTGCCTCCGGCGCGGGCTCGGCTGCCGTCATGGCGTGTTTGTTGTAAATCTCCAGCATCTTGGTCACGTACAAGAGCCCAGGATCCTGCTGCGGCTCAAAGAAGAACACCGTATTGCCGATCACCTTGGCCTTCGCGCCAGCCAGTTTGTCGATCATCAAAGCATGTACGTCGCGTGGCCAGGGCCAGCGTCCGATGTTTTGGATCGATTGGTCGTCGATCGCGATCACCGCCACTTTTTCGGAGGGCTGCTTGGAGGTCAGTTGCACACCCCAGTCATAGGCCTTGGTCTCAAGGCCGCTGAAAAAGCCGGACAAGAGGCTGAGGATGAATATGGCAATCGCAATGACCAGCCCGAAGAACCAGTCCGTTGACCAAAATCCCGACTTTTTCATTCTCTCCCCTTGCCGCAGGCGCGGCGAGAATTGTGCAATGGCTGCGATTGTAGCAAGAAAGCAAATGCGACTCACTACCGCATTCAGGCGATAAAAAAGCCGTTGCGCATGGCGCAACGGCTTGATTGACTTGAACTTCGTAACCGGTTGGCGGGGAATCAGCTTCCGAGCAGCGTCCCCACCACCACCCCATGATTCGCGGCAAATTCTGCAGCAGACACCTTCTTGCCGTCCTCGTGCTTCAGTTTCGTGATCTCAAGCTGCCCGCCCTGCGCGGTGATGAACAGGCTGGCGTCGGAGATCGACGTCACCTCGCCCGGCTTGCCCTTGACGGCGCCGAAGGTTCGCACCAGGTGCTTGCGGCTGCCGAACAATTGCACTTTTTTGCCGCCCAGCGTGGTCCAGGCGCCCGGCGCCGGATCGCAGCCGCGAATCTGGTTGTGGACAAAATCGACGTGCTGATTGAAATTGACTTTCGCTTCGGCGGCGCGGCACCAGCCTTCGTAACTGGCCTGGGTTTCGTCCTGCACGATTTCCTGGTGCTTGCCCGCCACAATCAGGTCCGCCGCTTCCAGCAGCGCGGCCACTCCCATCGGGAACAGGCGGTCAAAATACACCGTGCCCAGGGTGTCGTTCTCATTGATCGGCGTTTGTTTCTGCAGGATCACTTCGCCTTCATCCAGGCCGTCGTTCGGGCGGAAAATCGTCAGGCCGGTTTTGCCTTCGCCCTTGATGATCGGCCAGTTGATCGACGACGGCCCGCGAAATTTCGGCAGCAGCGACGGGTGGTACTGGATGGTGCCGTGTTTCGGCACCTTCACAAAATCCTGCGGCGCGAACTGCAGCACGAACGCCATGATGCCGATATCGACATTGAGGTCGCGCATCGCCTGCACCGCTTCCGGGCCCTTCAGCGAAGGCAATTGCAACGTCTTGAGGCCTTTCTCCTGGGCCGCAACGCGCAGCGGGTCGGGCTTGGCGCCCTCCTTTTCCGGCGCGCAGAACACGCCGGCCACTTCATCGCCGCGGGCGAGGAAGGCTTCGAGGACCGCTTTGCCAAAGTCCTGCTGGCCGATGATGGCGATTTTCATTGATGTTCTCCGATTCGTTATGAAACGCTAGCACTGGTGCGGTTCCTGGCGGCATTTCGGCCCAGGAGGCGCGCCGACTCTAGGGTTCTTGAAATATACAAAGAAATCCTGAACCACAGAGTACACAGAGAACACTGAGAAAACCTCAAGTCTTTCTCTGTGTTCTCTGTGTACTCTGTGGTTCAAGCCTTTGACTTTTCTATACAGCAAAACGCGCTATTTCTTCGGCGGCGCCGAAAAAGCACCCGCCGTTTTCAGTGCCGAGATCCTCGCCTCATCGTACCCCAGCACATTCTGCAGCACGTCGTCGGTGTGCTCACCCAGCAGCGGCGAACGCTCAATTTTTGCCGGCGATGCCGACAGCTTGATCGGCATGCCGACGTTCCACCATTTGCCGCGTTGCGGATGGTCGAGTTCGACATACATTTCGCGGCCGCGAATGTGCTCGTCGGTGGCCAGGTCCGTTGTTGACATGATCGGTCCGCATGGCACATCGAGGGGATTGAGGATCGCCATCAGTTCGCGCTTGTCGTACTTCTCCGCGAACTTGTTGATCAGCGCCCATACCAGGTTCTGGTTCTTGCGCCGCTCGACGATCGTCGCCACGCGAGGATCGTTGGCCAGGTCGGGTACGCCCACGTCAGGGCCGATGCGGTTGGCCAGCGCGACCCAAACCGCTTCCTGCACCACCACGTACAGCCAGTCGTTGGCGCCGTGCGGCTTGCAGTGGATGGCGTTGCCCAGCTGACCGCCGCCCGAATCGTTGCCGGCGCGAGGCACATCGCCCATGCCCTGGTAGGTCGGCACCGAGTACTCGGCGAGCGACTGGCGGGTGAGGCGCTGGTGGTCGCGAAACTTGACGCGACACAGGTTCATCACGCCGTCCATCATCGCCACCTCGACATATTGCCCTTCACCGGTGCGGTTGGCCTGGTGCAGCGCGGCCAGCAAGCCGATGGCCAGGTGCAGGCCGGTGCCCGAGTCGCCGATCTGTGCGCCAGTCACAAACGGCGCGCCGTCAGGTACGCCGGTGGTGCTCATGGCGCCGCCCATGGCTTGAGCCACGTTTTCGTAGGCCTTGAATTCCGCGTATGGCCCGGACGAGCCGAATCCCTTGATCGAGCCCACGACGATCTTCGGGTTGATCTCGTGGATCTTTTCCCAGGTGAAGCCGAGGCGCTCGAGCACGCCGGGACCGAAGTTCTCCATCATGATGTCGCACTTCGTCAGCAGGTCGACGAACACTTGCTTGCCCTCGGCCGATTTCATGTTGACCGTGATCGAGCGCTTGTTGCAGTTGAGCATGGTGAAATAGAGGCTGTCCGCACCGGCAACGTCGCGCAGCTGGCCACGGGTCGCGTCGCCCTGCGGCGGCTCGAACTTGATGACGTCCGCCCCCATCCAGGCCAGCAACTGCGAACAGGTCGGGCCTGCCTGCACATGCGTCATATCGAGAATTCGTACGTCTTTTAGCGCTTCCATTCTGTTCTGTTCTCCAATAATTCTTCGATAAATGCAAGGCTACCCGCCTTGCGCGACTCTTCGACTTATTTCTTTTTCGCGCTTTGCGGATTCAGGCTGGTGATGCGGCCGCTTTCGGTGCCGGCAGTTTCATCAATGACGGCATTGATGAGTGTCGGCCGCTTCGAGCGGATGGCTTGTTCCATCGCCGCTCTCAACTCGGCCGGGGTGGTGGCGTGTACCCCCATGCCGCCAAAGGCTTCCATCAGCTTGTCGTAGCGGGCGCCCTTGACGAACACGGTGGGCGCCACGTCGGCGCCGCCGCTCAGGTTGACATCGGTACCCCGATAGACGCCATTATTGTTGAGTACCACCACGCAGACCGGCAGGTT
>JANNGY010000270.1:0-8597 GCA_031404095.1 Betaproteobacteria bacterium
GGATTCTCTTCCGGATGACCGAGGATCTCGGACAGCGCCTTGAGCACGCCCACCTGGTAAGCCGCGCGCGCGCCGCCGCCTTGCAGCACCAGCGCGATGCCGGGATGGCGGGCGTTGCGATCGCTACGGATTTGCGGCCCCGGCAAAGTCATGTGTTCGACCCTCGTGCTTTACGGCGTGGATGGGAACACCGCCGCGATGGAACGGGGCGGCCATTGCCGCTGCGCTCAACGCTGATGCTGCAGGCCGGATTCCGACAGGTGAACGACATTGTCTTCCTCTTGACGGGCCAGTTGCCGGCCCAGCAGGTTGTACACCTGCATCGGGCCCTTGCCTTTCACCTGGATCTGCTGCACCTGGTCGAAACGGTAGCGGTTATGCAGGCGGCGGAAGGTCACAACGTCCACCTGGGTGTGGCCAGGTTGCGCCTCGGAAGCCATGCGGCTGGCGATATTGACGGTGTCGCCCCAGAGGTCGTAACTGAATTTGCGGCGGCCGATCACACCTGCCACCACCGGACCGGTGGCCAGGCCGATGCGCAGGCTCAGCTTCTCGCCGTTGGCCGCCGTGTAACGGGCGACAAAGGTCTGCATTTCGATGGTCATGTCGGCCATTGAATCGACATACTGGCTGGTGCCGCTGCGCAAACCGCCGGCCGCCATATATGCATCGCCGATGGTCTTGATCTTCTCAATGCCGTAGCGCTCGGCCAGCAGGTCGAACTCGGAAAAAATCGTATTGAGCAACTGCACCGTTTCGTTCGGCGACATTTCTTCCGACATGCGCGTGAAATTGACAATGTCGGCAAACATTACCGTCACATCGGCATGGCCGTCGGCGATGTTGGTCTCCTGGCGCTTGAGGCGATCGGCGATCGGCTGCGGCAGGATATTGAGCAGCAGGCGCTCCGACAGTTCTTTTTCCAGCGACACCGCAGAGGTCTGTGCTTCCACGGCTTCGCGCAACTTGGACTTTTCCCGGGAAAAATACCAGAGCAGCACATACACCATCGCCGAAATCGAGACGAAATTGAGCACGAAGAAAATGGCGACGGTTTTCTGGTCGAGCTGCTTCGTGTCCCATTGCAGCGCATAGTCGAAGTAACCGGACATGGCGGTCATGAAAATATAGGCGATGAACCACGGCATCGATTCGCGCGTGCCGAGGATCACGATCGCCCCGACCGGCGCCAGCAGCGCCCAAAGCGAGACGCCGGAGGCATTGACGAAATTGCCGATCGACCATTGCATGATGAACGGCGTGAACAGGAACATCGTCAACTGGGTCAGGCAGAAGGACCCGAGCTTGCGGGTCTTCAGGAAAAAGAACATGTTGCCGGTCGACAGGAACAGGAATGCCAGCGGGATGGAGGTCGAAAACCGCAGGCCCAGGCTCCAGTAGATCGACAGCCACAGCATCGACGCCAGCCCCATCAGCGCGGTGGAAAACAGCAACATGTCACCGGACAGTTTTTCGTCGGGCGACAGGACGGGCGAGGTCGGATTCTGCAATCCGGATTCGGCGGTTGGCGCTATCGATAGATCCTTCGCGATCATGCTTTTAGGGTGGCTTAGGGTGGGACGCGTGGGGACAAGTTAGGGACCCGGTATTGGACAACTGACACCTGCGGCAAAGGGCAAAATCGACCGTTTCTGCCTGTGAAATCATTATGACACAACTGTTTTTGGCGGCGAACCGATTGATGGCGTGCCGCCTGGTTGAAGTGTTCCCGGCATTCGCCTGTATACAGGGTTTTCGCCATTCGATGGGATAAAATAACCCTACTTTCTGGCTTTTCCTGGAGATTTCCCATGTCAATGGCAGACCGCGACGGGCTGATCTGGTACGACGGCAAACTGGTTCCCTGGCGCGATGCGACCACCCATGTCCTGACCCATTCCCTCCACTATGGCCTGGCCGTGTTCGAAGGCGTGCGGGCATACAAGACGGACGCAACTTCCAATCTCGGCACGGCCATCTTTCGCTTGAAGGAGCATACGCAACGCTTGTTCAATTCGGCCAAGATCTACCAGATGGCCATGCCCTACAGCAAGGAAGAAATTTTCGAGGCGCAGCGCGAAGTGGTGCGCGCCAACAATCTGGAAAGCTGCTACCTGCGGCCGCTGGCATTCTACGGCTCGGAAAAGATGGGCGTCTCGCCCAAGGGCGCCAAGGTGCACATCACCATCGCCGCCTGGCCGTGGGGCGCGTACCTTGGTGAGGACGGCCTGAAAAAGGGCATCCGCGTCAAGACCTCCTCGTTTGCCCGCCATCACGTCAACGTGACGATGGCGCGCGCCAAGGTATCCTCGACCTATGCCAACTCGATTCTCGCCAACAATGAAGCGACCGATCACGGCTACGACGAGGCATTGCTGCTCGATACCGAGGGCTATGTCGCCGAAGGGGCCGGCGAGAACCTGTTCATCGTCCGCGACGGCAAGATCTCGACCCCGGAACTTACTTCCGCGCTGGACGGCATCACCTGGCGTTCGATACAGATCGTCTGTGGCGACCTCGGCATCCCGGTCGAGCCGCGCAAGATCACCCGTGACGACGTCTACATCGCCGACGAGGCTTTCTTCACCGGAACCGCGGCCGAGGTCACGCCGATCCGCGAGCTCGACGGGCGCGTCATCGGCGAAGGCACGCGCGGACCGATCACCGAAAGAATCCAGGCGGCGTTTTTCGATATCGTCAATGGACGTAATCCGAAATATCACCATTGGCTCACCCCGGTCAAATAGGAAGCAACGATCATGAGCATCTCCACTGCAGGTCTCGCCGAACTAACCTCCCGGGAAATCACCGTCACGGCCAGCGACTTGCCGTTGCATTGCCCGATGCCGTCGATGAAGTTGTGGGATGCCCATCCACGCGTCTTTATTGACCTTGCCGAAACCGGCGAGGCAAAGTGCCCGTACTGCGGCACGGTTTACAAACTGACGGGGCCGGTTAAATCGCACCATTAGGACATTGTTGAGCTCTGCAATTCTGCAGCCCGGGGCGAATTCGCCGTTGGGCACTTCCCCCTTTGAAAAAGGGGGATTGAGGGGGATTTTCGATGGTTATCATTGAGCAACGACCGCATATCCCCCCAACCCCCCTTTTCCAAAGGGGGGCATAGGCACTGTGGTTCCACCGCACCGCGATCTGCCGATGCGAATCCTCGTCATCGCGCCATCGTGGATCGGTGACGCCGTGCTTTCGCAGCCGCTGCTGATGGGTTTGCGGGCGCTCGATGCCGATGCTGTCATCCATGTGCTGGCGCCAAAATGGGTCATGCCGGTCTACCAGCGCATGGCGCAAGTCGCGCAGGTGATGGAGAACCCGTTCAGTCATGGCGCCCTGCAACTCGGGGCGCGCCGCGCGCTCGGCAAGTCACTCAAGGCCGGTCGCTATGATCGCGTGTACGTACTGCCCAATACCTTCAAGTCGGGATTGATTGCCTGGTTTGCCGGGATTCCCGCACGCATCGGCTTTCGCGGCGAAATGCGCGGCTGGCTGTTGAATGACTGTCGCGACCTCGATGAGCGCGCGCTGCCGACCATGGCCGAGCGTTTCGCCTCGCTGGCCGGCGCGCCGGCCGCCGCCAGGCATCCTGCCCATCCCCTGCCGAATCCTGAACTACGCGTTGATACGGTGGCGCGCCAGCAGACGCTCGAGCGTCTGAAACTGGATACGCTGAAGCCGGTGGTGGCGTTTTGCCCGGGCGCCGAGTACGGCCCTGCCAAGCGCTGGCCGGCAGCGCACTTCGCGGCTTTGGCCATAGAACTTGTCGAAACCGGCCACCAGGTCTGGCTGTTCGGTGGCAAAGGCGACCGCCCCATTGCGCAGGAAATCAACAAGCTCTCCGGGGGACTTTGCACCGTGCTCGCCGGCGACACGCAATTGGCTGAAGCCATCGACCTGTTGAGCCTGGCGCAGCAGGTGGTTACCAACGACTCGGGGCTGATGCACATCGCCTGCGCGCTGGGCGTG
The DNA here is from genome assembly GCA_031404095.1 of Betaproteobacteria bacterium. Lineage (GTDB taxonomy): Bacteria > Pseudomonadota > Gammaproteobacteria > Burkholderiales > Usitatibacteraceae > UKL13-2. The sequence goes on from JANNGY010000270.1 coordinate 3,982, forward strand.
CCGGTGAGCGCGCTGTATGGTTCGTCCTCGCCGGCATTTACTCCGCCACTGTCCGGCCGCGCCCGTGTCATCACGCTGAAGATCGAATGCAGCCCCTGTTTTCAGCGCGTCTGTCCATTGGGGCACTTCAAGTGCATGAATGATCTTTCGCCGGCAATGGTGGCTGCGCAAATCGGCGCCTGAGCGGTGCACAATTGTGTTTTCTTGTTGAACGAAATCCGGAGTTGCCCATGAAACGCCTTGTTGCCGCTGCCTTGATCCATGTTGCCTTTGCCGGCGCAAATGCGGCCGCCGCCGATGCCGTTGACGCGGCCTACCTCGACACCATGAAGCAATGGCGCGAAACCCGCGAGGCCGGCTTGCGCAACGATAACGGCTGGCTCACGCTGGCCGGGCGCTTCCAGATGAAGCCGGGCGCAAACACATTTGGCACCGGCAAGGACAACGACATCGTGTTTCCGCCGGAACTGAAGGGCGTCGGACCGGATCGCCTGGGTACCATCGTCGTCAATCCTGCCGGGAAAAGCGTCACCCTCAAGCTGGCGAAAGGCGTGTGGATGACCAGCGACGGCAAGGCCTTTGCCGGCGAACGCGCGCTGGGGACCAGCACCAGCAAGCGCGACTGGGTGACGCTCGGCCGCATGACCATGCACATCATCGAACGCGAGGGCCGCTATATCCTGCGCCTGGCCAACAATGAGTCGAAAGTGCGTGAGAATTTTCCCGGCCGCATCTGGTACGACGTCAACGAGAAGTTCAAGGTCGAGGCCAGGTTCGTGCCCTACCCGTCCGGCAAGACCATTCCAATCGTCAACGTCATCGATGAAGTGTCGGACGAACCGTGCCCCGGCTATGTCGAGTTCAAACTAGACGGTGTCATGCAGCGGATGGACGTGGTGGGCGAAAACGACGGCCTGTTTTTCGTCATGCGCGACGGCACCGCGGGCGACACCACTTACCGGCCGTCACGCTTCCTGTTTGTCGAGAAGCAACCCGGGGCCAACGAGACTTTCACGCTCGATTTCAATCGCGCCTACAATCCGCCGTGCGCGTTTTCGGAATTCACCACCTGCCCGCTGCCGCCCGAGCAGAATATTCTCAAGACGCGCATCGAGGCCGGCGAAAAGTACCGCAAGCCGGGTTAGTGGCGCTCCATTTCATCGGAGCAGCAATTATTGTCATTCCTGGCATGTGGCGGTCCTTGTTTGAGGTGTGTAGCCATCGTTGCAAATGAAGAGAGCAACACCGCGCCCCTTATCGCGCCGGCTGTGGCCGATTCGCCTTCACGTATTTGCCATCGAACGACGTCTGCCAGGTCTTGCCGCCGTCGGCCGAGGTGCGCCAGTGCTGGCGCACGGAACCATCCGCACCCGGGGTCCAGGTGATTTCGTTCAACGCTTTTCTGTCCGGCTTGCCGGGCGCATCCGGGTCCACGGCCCGATCCGACAGCGTCATGCCGCCATTTTCGAACTTGCCGTCCAATTGCAGCAAGCCGCCGCTGCCGTCGACCCAGGTCTGGTGCCAGACTTTGCGGCGCGCGTCATAGACATTGAAACTTTCGCCGGCAAAGTTGCCGCGACCGCGCCACGATTCGTGCAGCACACAGCCGCCCAATATTGGCCTGATCAGGTTGGTGCCGGCGGGCTTGCCGTCCGGCGTGGTGACGTCCCAGTCGCCGATCCAGAAATCGAATTGCCGGTTCTCGGCCGCCACGCAGGGGACCGGGCGCGGCGCGGCTGGCAGGGCCGCCGCGGCGGGGGCAGCCGGGACCGAGGGTGTCTGGGCGTTGGCAGCGCCCGGCATCAACAGCAGCAATGTCATCATCCGCAGCATCTTCAGCAGTTTCATCGCATCCCTCCGGAAATTGAACGCCCAGCATGCCGCGTCGCACGCGACAGTCCCTGTCGGACTGTTACCAGCGTCATCGTGCAAAGCCTCTTCCCAGGTCATCGGGCGTATCGATGTCCGCGAGCACACCGGCATCGTCCACCGGCAGCAGCTTGAGGCGCAGTGCATGCGCGGCCACCACGCTGCGCGCGCCTGAATCGCCCTTCAACGCGGCCAATTCAGCCGCAAATTCACCGGCGAAGGCCACCGGATGCCCGCGCCGCCCGTCAAAAGTCGGGATAACGATACCGGCGTCACGGTCAAGCGCAGCCCGCACGCGTGCGATGGTGTCCGGGTGAATCCACGGCATGTCGCCCGGCGCGACCAGCCACCCCGCCGCGTCGGCGGCCGCCCTCACGCCGGCGGCAATGCTGGCGCCCATGCCCTCTTCGGCCCGGGCATTCACCACCACCTGGCAGCCACAAGCGTCAAGCACCCGCATCAGTTGTTCGTCTTGCCCGGTCACGGCAATGACGCACCCGGCGCCGGCAAGCAGATTCCGCGCGGCGGCTTCCACCACATATTGGCCATCCGGCAGGCGCGCGAGCAGCTTTTGTGAACCGAATCGCCGGGCAAATCCGGCGGCCAGCAGAATCGCCGTCATTCCGGACCACCGTCAGGCGGCACAAGCGCCATCGCTCGTGCCGGCGCGCGCCAGCATCAGTCCGTTGCGCGCTGCCACCAGCTCGGCGAGGATGGCAATGGCGATTTCCGACGGCGTACGGCTGCCGATGGCAAGCCCGACCGGGCCGTGCAGGCGCGCCACCTGCCCGGCGCTTAGTCCAAAATCCGCGGTTTCACGCAAGCGTTTGCGGCGCTCGTCGGAGGTTTTCATGGAACCCACCGCGCCGATGTAGAACGCATCGGTTTTCAATGCCTCCATCAAAGCCATGTCGTCGAGCCTGGGGTCGTGCGAGACAGTGACAATCACCGTGTGTCCGTCGGCCTTGAACCCCAGCACCGCCTCATCGGGCATGCCGTCGACGAACGTCGCGCCCGTTACCCGCCAGGCGCTGCGATATTCCGCCCGTGGGTCGCAGACAAACACCTGGAAATCAAGCGTAGCCGCGACTTCGGCCAGGTAGCGGGCGATCTCGGAAGCGCCAATGATCAGCATGCGCCAGCGCGGCCCGTGGATGCAGCTGAATTGGCGGTCGCTGCGCGCGGTTTCATCCGTGGGCAACGCCGCGCGGTACGACCAGTGGCCGGTTTGCAGGTCGACCTCGCGGGCGAAAACTTCACCGGCGGCAATTTTCGCGAACAGCGTTGCCAGCCGAGCCACGTCGAGTTCCGGCTCGATGACCACTTCGAGTTGCCCGCCACACGGCAAACCAAAACGTCGCGCTTCCTCGGTGCTGATCCCGTAGCGTTGCAGGATCGGCCGCGCGCCGGTGAACTCCTCGCGCCGCGCGACCAGGTCGTCCTCGATGCAGCCGCCGGACACCGAGCCGACCACGACGCCGTCGTCACGCATCGCCATCAGCGAACCCGGTGGACGCGGACTGGCGCCAAAGGTCTGCGTGACCGTCACCAGCCACAAGCGGCGCCCGGCCTCGAGCCAGGTGCGCGATTGGGCAAGAACCTCCAGGTCGAGCGATTGCATCTTATCTGGCGGCCGACGTGGCCGGGTTCAGGGCACTGAAGGCAGGCGCGGCGGGCGGCGATACCGATGGGCCGCGCGACGAGTCCGCGCCCGCGCCATCATTGGCATTCAGCCTGAAAAATTCCCGCACGGCGCTTTGATAGCCGTCGAAAAAACTCGCCGTGAGATTGTGATGGCTGCCGCCCTCGGCGCGAAAGAAATGCTTGGGCGCCCGGGCCGCGGCAAACAATCGTTCACCCTGGCTGAATGGCACGATATCGTCCTCGGTGCCGTGCGCCACCAGCACCGGCACGGTCACGTCGTCGATGCGCTCGATGCTGTCGAAGCGCTGCGTGACCAGGAAACTGACCGGCAGGAAGCCCCAGCGGGTCTCCCGGATCATGTCCGGCAACGACGTGAAGGAACCTTCCAGGATCAGGCCGGCCGCGTCCGGATACTTGAGCGCCACATGCGTGGCCATCGCCCCGCCCAGCGAATGGCCGAAAATGAATCGCCTCGATCGCGGCGCCAGCGTGGCGAGATGCCGCCACGCCACTTCGGCGTCCTCGTTGGCGCTCTGCTCGCTCGGCGCGGCGCCATCGGCCGCGACGCTCTTGCCGAAGCCGCGATAGTCGATCGCCAGCACCGAAAACCCCATGCGATTCCAGCGCGGAATGCGGGTCACGCTGCCGGTCAGGTTCCAGCGCGCGCCATGCAAATAAAGCAGCACGGGCGCGTCCGGGTCGGCGACCGGCGCCCACCAGGCATGGAGTTTTTCGTCGCGCATGCCGACCGCAATCCACTTCTCCTGGAACTCCGCCGGCGGTCCGCGGTAGCCGCGCCACTCTCCCTGCACGGGATTGAAAATCCATTCGCCCTGCTTGGTTTCGATGTACGCGCAGCCGCCGAGCACGAACACGGCCAGCCACGCGGCAAGCCGCGGGGCGAACCAGCCGGATCGTGCGGGCGAATTCAAGGGACCTTTCATAGCTCGTTAGTCTAATTCAATGCGGGCTGGTTCCATGGGCCGGAAGACAACTTTCACGACGATTCGCGGCTGTTCCGCGCGAGCTACGCTGGCGCTGGTGGCGCTTCCGTGCGTTTTCGCGCAATATTGGCGGCGTACACCGATGGGTTTCACAGCGCC
>JANNGY010000271.1:0-5539 GCA_031404095.1 Betaproteobacteria bacterium
CGCCTTTGGAGCGGTCCGCTGGGACGACGGAAATTTGGGAAACAGTTCTGAAATCGCGCATACCTTCTCCGTAGAATTACCTCAAGAAAATGTCACCGCCCCCCAAGACAGCGCACTTCAAATCCGTCACCTGCACCGGCATCAACCCTGGACCCCGTCTCATCGTGCTCGGTGCCGTGCATGGCAACGAAACCTGCGGCACCCAGGCCATTACGCGGGTACTGGAAGACCTTGACCAGGGTCGATTGTCCATCGCCAATGGATTGGTCACTTTTGTGCCGGTCACAAATCCACTCGCCTACCAGCGCCGCGAACGCGCAGGCGACCGCAACCTGAATCGCAACCTGTCCCCTGTCCCGTCGCCAAAGGACTTTGAAGATCGCGTTGCCAATTGGCTTTGCCCGCTCTTGGCAAAACATGAGGTACTTCTCGATTTGCATTCCACGCGGGCGCAGAACCCGGCGTTTGCGATGCTGGGTCCGGAAAACAATTCTGGTGCACTTCAGCCTTTCACGCACAACGAAAAGGAGCGCGCGCTCGCCTTGCGCCTGGGAGTAAGACGATTTGTGGAGGGATGGCTGTCCACCTACGCCAAAGGCGTCGAACGCCGGTTGCGCCAATCCAAATCCACCGGCGCGGCATTGAATCCGCTGAACACCGACCCGCGCTATGGCGTCGGCACGACCGAGTACATGCGCTCGGTCGGTGGATACTCGATCACGCTGGAATGCGGCCAGCACGATGATCCGCGCTCACCAGAGGTGGGGTACCACGCGATCCTCAACACGCTTGCATTTCTAGGCATTACCGCATCGACTCCCCCTGAGCCGGTCCAGCAGTACGAATCACTTCGAATGGTCGAGGTCCATGACAAGAACCATGCGGAAGATACATTCAGCCGCGCGTGGGCCAGTTTCGATCCATTGAAAAAGGGCGACCTGATTGGCATCCGGCATGACGGCACGCGGCTTGTCGCCGAGGATGAGGGATGCATCCTGTTTCCCGATGCAAAGGCCGAGCCGGGCAATGAATGGTTCTATCTGGCAAAGTCCACGACAGCAATCTAGTGGAAGAAAAGATAAGCCACAAAAATTGCCGCCGTCACCCCCGCCACATCGGCAAGCAGCCCGTAGGTAATCGCATATCGCGTCTTGGTAATGCCAACCGATCCGAAGTAAAGCGCGATGATATAGAACGTCGTGTCGGATGAGCCTTGCAAAATGCTCACCAGCCGCCCGATGAATGAGTCGACCCCGTAGGTCTTCATCGCATCGATCATCATCGCGCGCGCGCCGCTGCCGCTGATCGATTTCATCAAAGCGGTCGGCAATGCCGCCGTGAAGTCCGTGTTGAATCCAAGCATCGCAAAGAACCAGTTGAAACCGCGGACGATCATTTCCAGCACGCCGGAATTGCGCAGCACGCTGATCGCAACCAACATGCCCACCAGGTAGGGAATGATCGTAATTGAGGTCTGAATTCCACCCTTGGCGCCCTCAATGAACGCCTCGTAGACATTGATACGTTTGTAAAGCGCGCCACTGATGAACACGACAATGACCGACAACAATATGAAGTTGGCGGCCACCTTGGAGACCAGTTGAATCTCGGCTTTCGTCAGGTGCTGGCTGAAGTACCAGACAATGGCAATCACGAACGCGGTCATGCTGCCTAGCCACGCGAGGACCACCCTGTCGAGCAAGTTGATGCGTTGCTTGATCGAGACGGCGATCAACGCGACAAAGGTTCCCGCGAATGTCGCGATCAGCGTTGGAATGAAAATATCCGAAGGGTCTTGCGCGCCCAGCACCGCGCGCTGCGCCATCACCGTCAGCGGAATCAGTGTCAGCCCGGCGGTCTGCAGCACCAGGAACATGATCTGCGCGTTGGTGGCTTCATCCTTGTTGGGATTCAGCGTTTGTAGGCTTTCCATGGCTTTCAGCCCCACCGGCGTCGCGGCGTTATCCAACCCGAGGAAATTGGCGGAGTAGTTCATCACCATCAGTCCGGTCGCCGGGTGATCCTTGGGAATGCCCGGGAATATGCGGGAAAAGAAGGGCGAGATGAGGCGCGCGACAAAGTCGATGGCGCCGGCCTTTTCGCCAATAGTCAGGATGCCCAGCCATAGAGTCATCACGCCGGCCAGAGGCAACGCAATTTCCATCACCCCGACCCGCGCGGATTCAAACGTCCCGTCAATGATGCGCTTGAAGACCTCGACATCGCCGAGGAAGATCCATTGCACCATCGCCGCCAGGAAACCGACCAGGAAGAAACCGGCCCAGATATAAGTAAGAGTCATCGTTTTATTCTCTTGTGCGGCGCCTTGTTGGGGACGGTCATTTCATGTCATCAATTGTGAATGATCGACTACCGCAAATCCCTCCCGGCCTCCCTTTTTCAAAGGGAGGAGCAAACCAGCTTCGTACGCTGGGTCCGCTCCCACGGCATGCGCTGCATGGCCAGCCGGTTCGGCGTGTGCATTGCTACGCATTGCGAATCCCCCGCTTTACCCACTGCTGGGACCACGAGCCAATATGTGGGTACGAACCGTTTACTGCACCGTCACCCACAACGGCGCAAACTTGTTGTCCGAGCGATGTATCAGGCTGATATTGGCGCGCGACACCCAGGGGATCACCTGCCGGTGCAGCGGAATGATCAGTACCTCATCGCGGATCAGTTCCACTGCCTTGTTGATCATCGCCTGGCGCTTGGCCAGGTCCATCTCGACGTCGGCCTTGTCAATCAAGTCGTCGAGCGCCGCGTTCTTGAAATTTCCATAGTTGGTGTCGCCCGCACCTTTGTCATTGAGGCTGTGAAACAGGGGTTTCAGCGTGAACATGCCATCGCGATTATTGTCGCCCCAGCCCTGCATGCAGGCGCTGAATTCCTTCTTCGGCGTGCGTTGGAAATACTGCGCCTTCGGCATCGCTTCCACCTTGACGTTCACACCGATGCGCGCCCACATGGCGGCCAGCGCCACGCAGATTTTTTCGTCATTCGTATAGCGGTCATTCGGACAATGCAGCGTGAAGCCGAAACCATTTGGGTAGCCGGCTTCCGCCAGCAGTTTCTTTGCCGCCTCAACATCAAAGGGAAGACGCTTGTCGAGTGCTGCAGGTATCCCCTCGCCCTTGGGATTGGGCATACCCAGCGCGGTCGGTGTCGACAAACCGCGCATCACCTGTGTCTTGATGGCATTGATGTCAATCGCCTGGTACAAGGCCATGCGCACGCGCTTGTCCTTGAAAGGATTCTTGCCCTTCACATCGGAAAACAGCAATTCGTCTCGCGCCTGGTCGAGCGCGATGGTTATCACGCGCGTTTCATCGCCATCCCAGACCTTGAGTGCCTTGTCTTCCCGAAGCAGGTTGACATCCTGCACCGACGGGTCCGGGATGAAATCGATCTCGCCGGACTTCAGCGCGGCCATACGCGTCGCGTCGCTGGAAATGGGGCGGTACTCGAGGGTGTCGATATTGCTTTCTGAACGGCCTTCCTTGATGCCCCACCAGTCCGGATTTTTTGCGTGCACAATCTTCACGCCCGGTTCAAACGAAACCAGCCTGTAGGGGCCGGTCCCCATTGCATTTCGGGAGGCGTAGGTGACCTCCTTGCTGGTGAAATCCTGCGGCAGCAGCGCGTTGTTTTTCTCGGCCCACTTCCTGCTCATGATGGGAACTTCGCCGATGGAAATGAGGCCGACCGGACTGGGTGCCGCGGTCGTAAACTCCACCGTGTAGTCATCGATCTTCCTGGCAACGCCGGCGGGAATCGAGTAAGTCTTGAACTGGTTGGACTTCGCTGCGCGGTCAAAGGAGAACACCACATCGTCGGCCGTCATGGTCGAGCCATCGTGGAACTTCACGCCCTTGCGAAGGGTGAGCACGCGTTTGGTGGGGCTCACCACCTTCCATGAGGTCGCTAGCCACGGCGTCGGCGACATATCCTTGCCGGGCTGAATGAGCCGCTCGTACACGAGCGCATTGATGGACCTGGTAAAACTCTCGTCCTGCCCATGCGGATCCTGGGTGGTCGCATCGCCCTTCGATGCCCAGCGAAAGGATTTTGCCGATGCCGGCGATACCCAGGTGGACAGCGATACGATCAGACAGACCAATAGAAAACGAATACCCATGCCTACCTCCTTTATTTTTCGAAGCACCGGATAAATGCGTGATTGACGCCCCATCCCTTTGGTATTAAATTGGTTTTATCATAGCGGAATGGCTTTCGAATTGCGAATCAGGGCAAAGTGACTAAACAATCTTCCGGCTTGCCGATGCCCAGGCGACAAGAAGGGGGAGGCGTCGGAATGCGCAAGAGCATGATTGCCGCGCTCAAGCCGAACAGTCGCGATGCCTCACCACTCTACTTGCAACTGGCAAGACGGCTCGGTGACGCCGTACGCAAGGGCCGTTACCAGACGCATGAGTCGCTTCCGTCGGAACGGTTGCTGTCGGAGTCACTGGGCGTGTCGCGGGTCACCGCGCGCAAGGCCATCGACCAATTGGTTGACCAGGGCCTGATCGTTCGCCGGCGCGGATCGGGCAACTACATTGCCCCGCACCTTGAACAGCCGCTGTCGCGCCTCACCAGTTTTTCGGAGGAGCTGCATCAGCGCGGCTACACGCCCAGTTCGCGCTGGCTCGATCGTGCGGTTTCAGCAGCCACCGCTGATGAGCAGCGCAGCCTGGGCCTTTCGCCAAGAGCCCGCGTGGCACGCCTGGAGCGTCTGCGCCTTGCCGATGGCATCGCCATGGCGTACGAAATGAGCGTCCTGCCACTGGAGGTGCTGCCGCATCCGGAGGCGGTCGAGAATTCGCTTTATGAATACCTCGCTACCATCGGCAAACTTCCCGTTCGCGCCTCGCAACATATCCGGGCGCTCAATTCTCCTGTGCTCCTTGCCGGGCAACTTGGCGTTCCGGTCGGGCAGGCCGTGTTGTTTATCACCCGCGTCGCCTACCTCGAATCGGGACAGGCAGTGGAACTGACGCATTCATATTGTCACAGCGACTACTATGACTTTGTCGCCGAGATGCGGCGCGAACAGGAAACACAGACGATGACAAGAAGCCATCCGGCATGACCCGCCTCGACGGAAACCTGCTCACGCCCAGGGGATTTGTTCGAGGCTCGCTCGAGTTTGGAACGGATTCCGGCATCGGGCGGATGGTGCGCATCGATGGCCAGCCGATCGACGCGAGCGACGCGCGCGATTCCACGCTGCCCCTGATCCTGCCAGGATTCATCGACACCCATGTGCACGGTGGGGGCGGTCACGACATCATGGATGGCGGCGACGCGGCGCGCCAGGTAGCCACGCTGCACGCGCGGCATGGCACCACGTCGTTGCTCGCCACGACCATGACCGCACCGATTGGGGACCTTGAAAACGCATTCGCCGGCCTTGCCGATTATTTCGCCGAGCCGGCCCGGCGGGAATTGCAGTCTGCTGGCGCATCGTTGGCTCGCATCCTTGGTGTTCATCTTGAAGGTCCGTATATCAATCCCGGCAAACTCGGCGCACAGC
>JANNGY010000272.1:0-3583 GCA_031404095.1 Betaproteobacteria bacterium
GCGGGCACCGAGATGGTGATGCCGGGAGACAACGTCAAGATCAACGTGCAGCTGATCGCACCGATCGCGATGGAAGACGGCTTGCGCTTCGCGATTCGCGAGGGTGGCCGTACCGTCGGCGCCGGCGTCGTGTCAAAGATTTTGAAATAGTAAACTCGCGTCCCCGCAGCAACAAATTAGTGTGATAAACACATTCGCCGCCTGATATCCCAGGTGGCGACAAAAAGGAAAAGTGATGGCAACAGCACAACCCGCCAAGCAAAAAATCCGGATTCGTCTGAAGGCTTTTGACTATCGTCTCATCGACCAGTCTGCCGCGGAAATCGTCGAAACCGCAAAGCGTACCGGGGCCGTCGTCAAGGGTCCGGTGCCGCTCCCCACGAAAATTGAGCGTTTTGACGTGTTGCGTTCCCCGCACGTCAATAAGACGTCTCGTGACCAGTTTGAGATCCGTACGCATTTGCGCCTGATGGACATCATTGATCCGACAGACAAGACGGTTGATGCGCTTATGAAACTTGACCTTCCAGCCGGCGTGGATGTCGAAATCAAGCTGTAAGTAGTTGATTATTATTGATGGGGCGGCTATAATCGCGCCTCTTTGTCGCAACCAGGCAAAACAGCAGTAACAGGTAGTACCGAAAAGGTACATTTGACTTGTTGGCCAATTGTAGCCGACACCCGATAAGTGGCTGATTTATAGCCGTTTTGCGGGCTAACTAGAAAGGATGTAAAGATGAGTCTTGGTCTCGTCGGCCGGAAAGTTGGCATGACTCGCATTTTTGCGGATGATGGCACTGCCATCCCCGTAACTGTGCTGGACGTGTCGAACAACCGCATCACCCAAATCAAGACCCCCGACACCGATGGTTATTCGGCCGTGCAAGTGGCATTTGGCACGCGTCGCGCGTCGCGTGTGGCCAAGGCGCAAGCCGGCCACTATGCGAAAGCCGGTGTTGAAGCGGGCTCGGTCTTGAATGAATTTACGACTACACCGGAAAAATTGGCCGAACTCAAAATCGGCACTACCCTGTCAGTGGAAATGTTCGCCGTTGGCCAGAAAGTCGACGTCTCGGGGACGACGCTTGGCAAGGGATTCTCAGGTGTAATCAAACGTCATCACTTCTCGTCGAATCGCGCTTCGCACGGCAATTCCAAGTCACACAATGTGCCGGGGTCGATCGGTATGGCGCAGGATCCGGGCCGCGTGTTTCCGGGCAAACGCATGGCGGGTCAGCTTGGCAACGTTAGCCGCACCGCACAGTTGCTCGAAGTCGCACGCATCGATGCTGCGCGCCAGTTGATTTTGGTTAAAGGCGCCGTTCCCGGCGCCAAGAATGGTACGGTTGTTGTTCGTCCTGCCGCTAAGACGCGACTCGTCAAAGGGGAGGCCAAATAATGGAACTCAAGCTGATTAATGACCAGGGCGCCTCTGCCGGCACCATGGCCGCTTCCGCTGAACTATTCGGCCGTGATTACTCCGAGGCACTTGTGCACCAGGTGGTAACCGCCTACCAGGCAAATGCACGTTCGAGCAACCGCGCGCAAAAGGGCCGTAGCGACGTTCAGAAATCAACCAAGAAACCGTGGCGTCAAAAAGGTACGGGTCGCGCTCGTGCCGGCATGGCGTCTTCACCTTTGTGGCGTGGCGGCGGCAAGATTTTTCCGAATTCGCCGGACGAAAACTTCACACAGAAAGTGAACAAGAAAATGTATCGCGCCGGTATCGCCGCGATACTTTCCCAACTGGTCCGCGAAGATCGCCTTTCGGTCGTTGATACGTTTTCCCTGGAAGCGCCGAAGACCAAACTGCTGGCCGCCAAGCTGAAAGGCATGGGGCTGGAACAGGTACTGATCATCACCGAAAATCTTGATGACAATCTGTACCTGTCTTCCCGTAACCTGCCTGACGTGATGGTGCTGGAAGCCAGGCATGCCGACCCGGTCAACCTGGTGCGTTTTGCCAAGGTGGTTCTGACCAAAGGCGCCGTCAAGCAACTCGAAGAGGTGCTCGCATGAGTATCCGGAACCAAGAACGTCTGTTGACCGTGGTATTGCGTCCCGTGATTTCGGAAAAGGCCACGATGGTCGCGGACAAGCAAAAACAAGTCGTTTTCGAAGTGTTGCGCGACGCAACCAAGGCGGAAGTCAAAGCTGCCGTGGAACTCCTGTTCAAGGATCAGAAGGTTGAAGTTGAAAGCGTCAATATCGTCAACCAAAAAGGCAAGGCTAAACGGCATGGACGTTTTGAAGGACGTCGCAACCACGTCAAGAAGGCATATGTTTGCCTGAAGCGTGATGCCGAAGGTAACGCCGCCGACATTAACTTTGCCGAAGGAGCCGCATAATGGCACTCGTCAAAACAAAGCCGACTTCGCCAGGCCGCCGCAGCATGCTCAAGGTGGTCAATGCCGAACTGCACAAAGGTGCTCCGTTCGCCGCCTTGCTTGAGCCACAGTTCAAGCAAGCCGGGCGTAACCACCATGGTCACATCACCACGCGCCATCAAGGTGGGGGCCACAAACAGCACTATCGCCTGATCGATTTCAAGCGCAACGACAAGGACGGCATCGTCGCCAAGGTTGAGCGTCTTGAATACGATCCAAACCGCAGCGCGAATATTGCATTGTTGTGTTACTCCGACGGAGAGCGCCGTTACATCATTGCGCCCAAAGGCATTTCGGCTGGCGCGCTATTGGTATCCGGTGCGGATGCGCCGATCAAGGTGGGAAATACATTGCCGTTGCGCAATATTCCTGTTGGCTCTACCGTTCACTGCATTGAAATGCTGCCTGGCAAAGGCGCCCAGTTGGCGCGCTCGGCTGGTACCTCGGTGCAGTTACTGGCGCGTGAGGGCATGTATGCCCAGTTGCGTTTGCGCTCCGGTGAAATCCGTAAAGTACACGTTGATTGCCGCGCCACCATTGGTGAAGTCGGCAATGGCGAGCATGGACTGCGAGTCATCGGCAAGGCCGGCGCCAATCGCTGGCGCGGATGGCGCCCGACCGTACGCGGGATTTGCATGAATCCGGTAGATCATCCACACGGCGGCCGCTCCAATGGCGGCGGTCACCCGGTTTCACCGTGGGGCCAGAAAGCCAAGGGTTTGAAGACCCGCACCAACAAGCGCACCCAAAGCATGATCGTGCGTAGCCGTCACAAAGCGAAGTAATCGAGGCCAGACATGACACGTTCCGTAAAAAAAGGCCCGTTCTGCGACGGCCATCTGTTGAAAAAAGTGGAAGCAGCCGCTGCCACCAAGGACCGCCGCCCGATCAAAACCTGGTCGCGCCGTTCTACCATCCTGCCGGATTTCGTCGGCCTGACGATCGCCATCCATAACGGCAAGCAACACGTGCCGGTGCATGTGAGCGAAAACATGGTCGGTCACAAATTAGGCGAATTTGCGCTTACCCGCACCTTCAAAGGTCACCCGGCCGATAAGAAGGCCGCGGCGCCGGCTAAGAAATAAGGAGCCAGGACATGCAAGTTTCAGCCAATCTCTGGGGCGTTCGTCTTTCCGCACAAAAGGGTCGCCTCGTTGCGGACCTGATTCGCGGCAAGAAGGTCGACCTCGCCCTGA
>JANNGY010000273.1:0-5964 GCA_031404095.1 Betaproteobacteria bacterium
GCCGAATCTGGCATCAAGGATGTCGGCGTGATCGGCGTCGATTCCGGCTGGGAAATTTATGTCGCCGGCAACGGTGGCATCAAGACCGAAGTCGCGCAGTTCTTCTGCAAGGTGAAGACACATGAAGAAGTGCTGGAATATTCGGGCGCGTTCCTGCAACTGTATCGCGAGGAAGGCTGGTACCTGGAACGCACCGTGCATTACGTCAACCGCGTCGGGCTCGATTACTGCAAAAGGAAAGTGGTTGAAGACGCCGCCAATCGCAAGGCCTTGTCGGAGCGCCTGCAGTTCGCGCTCGATGGCGAGCCTGACCCGTGGCACGAGCCGGAAAAGGCGCGGGTGGATTTGAAGCAGTTCATTCCGATTGCGGTGGTTGCTTGAAATTCCTTTGCCACAGATGAACGCAGATGAACACAGATAAAACGGGAACTTCTCAAATCCTCAAAATTTTGTCATCCCCGCGAAGGCGGGGATCCAATTTTCAAGGCACATCAATGTCCTACGAGAAAATGGATTCCCGCCTACGCGGGAATGACGGGGCTTTCAGTTGTTCCCAATCAACAAACTCTATAGCTGGTGCGCCTTCGCAAGCAAAAGGGCGCCAGAGGCTGCGCCAGTGCTGGAGTTTGGCGCGGCAAATGCACAAGAAACATCTGTGTTCATCCGTGTTCATCTGTGGCTAGAGCATTTATTCAATATGGCGGCAACACCTATATGAGCTACATCGGTATCTGCAAACTGGAAGACATCCCCGTCCTCGGCGCGCGGCGCTACCAGCGCGACGACGGTAAGGTGATCGCGGTGTTTCGCAACGCGGAGGACCAGGTGTTCGCATTGCAGGACAAATGTCCGCACAAAGGTGGGCCGCTGTCGCAGGGCATCGTGTTTGGTGAATCGGTCGCCTGCCCGCTGCATAACTGGTGTATCAGCCTGAACGATGGCGGTGCGACTTTGCCGGATGTAGGGCAGGTGGAAAAATTCGCGGCGCGTATCCGTGATGACAACGTGGAACTCGATCCGTGGTCGGGGGAGTTGGCGCCGATGACTTGTGCGGCGGAGTAAGCATGGTTCTTCAACTGACCGCCGAAAATCCCCCGCTTATCGCTGCGCGACTCGCCGCCCCCTTTTCAAAAGGGGGCAAGCACGAGCATCGCGAGTGCTGGGGGATTTGCGGTGGTTGAGTCAGGTGTGTCTCCGAAAAAAGAGACCAAATCCACCTGCTGCTACTGCGGCACCGGCTGCGGCGTGCTCATCGAATCCGCCGGCGAAAAAATCACCGGGGTCCGCGGCGACCCGGATCACCCCGCCAACTTCGGCAAGCTCTGCACCAAGGGTTCCACGTTGGCGCTCACCATGTCGCCCTCGGCATTGTCCGGCCGCGCCCGTTATCCGGAAATGCGCACCTCGCGCGGCCGGCCGCGCACCCGCGCCACCTGGGACGCCACACTTGATCACCTCGCCGACCGCTTCGCCGCCACCATCCGCGAGTACGGTCCCGACAGTGTCGGCTTCTACGTCTCCGGGCAACTGCTGACCGAGGACTATTACGTTTTCAACAAGCTGGCCAAGGGATTGATCGGCACCAACAACATCGACACCAATTCGCGCCTCTGCATGTCCTCCGCCGTGACCGGCTACCAGAAAACGCTGGGCGTGGACGCGCCGCCCTGCAGCTATGAAGACCTTGACCACGCGACCTGCCTGTTCATCGCCGGTTCCAACACCGCCTTCGCGCACCCGATCCTGTTCCGCCGCATCGAGGCGGCGCGCGAAAAAAATCCCGCGCTGAAAATCATCGTCGTCGATCCGCGCCGCACCGAGACCGCCGTGTTCGCCGACCTGCACCTTGCCATCCTGCCGGGCACCGACGTGGCGCTGTTTCACGCCATGCTGCACGTGATGCTTTGGGAAGAGTGGATCGACCGCGACTACATCGCCGCGCATACCGATAACTTCGACGCGCTGCGCACCATCGTTCGCGAAGTGAGTCCGGCCGTCGCCGCGGAAATCTGCGGCATCGAGGCGGATGACATCGTCACCGCCGCGCGCTGGTTCGCGCAATCGACATCCACGCTGTCGCTCTACTGCCAGGGCCTCAATCAATCGACCAGCGGTACCGCCAAGAATGCATCGCTCATCAACCTGCATCTCGCCACCGGTCAGATCGGCAAGCCGGGCGCCGGGCCGTTCAGCCTGACCGGCCAGCCCAACGCGATGGGCGGGCGCGAAGTCGGCGGGCTCGCCACCACGCTGGCCGCACATCGCGACATCGCCAATGTCGACCACCGCGAGGAGATGATGCGCCTGTGGGGCGTCGAACGGATTTCGGATCAGCGCGGGCACACGGCAGTGGAATTGTTCGATGCCGCGAAAAAAGGCGGGATCAAACTGCTGTGGATTGCCTGCACCAATCCCGCGCAGTCGCTGCCGGACCTGACACAAGTGCAGGCCGCGCTGGAAAACGCCGAGCTGGTGGTATTGCAGGATGCGTATCGCAATACCGAGACCGCCGCGTTCGCCGACGTGTTACTTCCCGCGACCAGTTGGGGCGAGAAGGACGGCACGGTCACCAATTCCGAACGGCGCATCTCGCGCGTGCGCGCGGCGGTGCCGGCTGCTCCGGAAGTGCGCCACGACTGGGAGATCGTTTGTGAGTTTGCACGGCGGCTTGAAATGCGCCTGCGCCCCGGCAAGCCGACGCTGTTTCCGTTCGACTCGCCCGAGGCGGTCTGGAATGAACACCGCGAAACCACCCGTGGACGCGATCTCGATATCACTGGCATGAGTTACGCGATGCTGGATGGCGAAGGACCGCAGCAATGGCCCTTGCCGACGGGGGCCGCCACCGGCAAGGCACGATTGTACGAAGAGGGAAATTTTCCCACTGAGTCCGGCCGCGCCCGGTTCTTCGCCGAACGCTACAGAGCCTGCGCCGAAAAAGTCGACACGCGTTTTCCGCTCGCGCTTACCACCGGACGCCTGCGCGACCAATGGCACGGCATGAGCCGCACCGGCAATGTCGCGCGCCTGTTCGGGCACGCGCCGGAACCGCGACTGGCGGTCAACCCGAACGATCTTTCGCGGCGCGGATTGAGAGACGGCGAACTCGTCAGGATCGAATCGCGCCGCGGCGCCATCTATTGTCTGGTCGAAGCCTCCGACACGGTGCGCTCCGGCCAGGTGTACCTGCCGATGCACTGGGGCAAGCGATTTCTCGGCGGCCAGGACAGCGCCGGCGTCAATACGCTGACCGTGCCCGCGTTCGATCCGCACTCGCGCCAGCCGGAACTGAAACATGCGGCGGTGAAAGTGACGGCCGCCGAATTGTCGTGGCACCTGACGGCTTTCGCTGCGTGCGATGACGATGAGAATTTCCTGCTCGACAGGCTGCAGCCCATGCAAACCGGCGTCGCGTTTTTCAGCACCGTGCTGATCGGCCGCGAACGACCCGGTGTGCTGGTGCGCGCGGCCCATCACGGCGCGCCGTCGGCCGCGTGGCTCGAGTCGCTGGATAAATTGCTCGGGCTCAATCACGACATGGCGCTGCGATATGAAGATGCGCGCCGCGCCAGTTCGCGGCGCATGCTGATCGAAAAAGACTTCCTGCGCGCCGTGCGGCTGTGCGGCGAGCCGGGTGCGATCGAGTCCGGCGAATGGCTGCGCGACTGGCTGGTGGCGGAAAGGCCGGTGGCCGAGATTCGCCGCCTGCTGCTTTCCCCCGCCACGCATGCACCGAGTGGTTTCGTGTTGTCGGGGCGTGTCGTCTGCCAGTGCTTCAACGTGACCGAAGACACCATCAGCGCGGCGCTCGGCGAGATCGGCGGCGAGCCGAAGGCACGTTACGCCGCGCTCCAGGCACAACTCAAGTGCGGATCGAATTGCGGGTCATGCATGCCGGAGCTGCGGCAACTCATTGAGAAGGTTCCGCCGGTCGAACGGCAGGAGGCGGCATGATGGCGGCCACAAGCGCAGCGAAAATCTGCCGGCCCCGGTGACCCGCACCTGCAGACACTGAAAGCAAGCGTAGGGTGCGCAATGCGCACCGTATGACCTCAAGCATTGGTGCGCCTTACAGCCGAAAAATGGCTGCAAAGCCGCACCGGTGCTAGAGTTTGACCAGCGCCCGCTGAATCAACACCCCAAACGGGGCCGTCGCCTGCAGCGTGCCGAAGTTGCGCGATGCATGCTCCCCCAGCCGCGCCTCGCAGAACGCGTCGCCCACGGCGGAATCATCGCTGCGCAGCAATTGCACCGCCTGCAAGCCAAGCGCCATCGCTTCCACCAGCGCGCGCGAACGCAGCTCAATATCATCGGTAATGCCAAGCGCCGCAGTGAGTCTTGCCACATGCTGGTCGAGCCGTCGATTCACGCCTTTCACCAGCGCGAATTCCGCGAATAGCGCTCCCCTTGTTTCCGGTTCACGCTTCAGGGCGCGCAGCACATCGAGGCACTGGATATTGCCGCTGCCTTCCCAGATTCCGTTCAACGGCGCCTGCCGGTACAGCCTTGGCAGGATCGATTCTTCCACGTAGCCCGCGCCGCCCAGGCATTCCTGCGCTTCGTTGACGAACGGCGGGCAGCGCTTGCACACCCAGTACTTGCCGATGGCGGTGGCGATGCGGGCGAATGCCGCTTCGCGCACATCGCGCGGCGACGCGTCCACGGCGCGGGCGACACGAAACGTCAGCGCCAGGGCGGCTTCGGATTCGAGCGCCAGGTCCGCCAGCACGTTTTGCATCAGCGGCTGCTCGCCCAGCAGCTTGCCGAACGCCTTGCGATGGCGTGAATGGTGGATGGCCTGCACCAGCGCCTGTCGCATGACGGCGGCCGAGCCGATCATGCAATCCTGGCGCGTCAGCGCCACCATCTCCAGGATGGTGGCGACACCACGGCCTTCCTCGCCGACCAGCCAGGCGAGGGCGCCGTGGAATTCAACCTCCGAACTGGCGTTGCTCCAGTCGCCCAGCTTGTCTTTCAGGCGCTGGATGCGGATGGCGTTGCGGCTGTTGTCGGGTGCGAAGCGTGGCAGCAGGAAACAGGATATGCCGCGTTCGGTCTGCGCCAGCACCAGGAAGGCATCGCACATCGGCGCCGACAGGAACCACTTGTGCCCGACCAGTTCAAACAGTCTTTCTCCGCCGCTTCCAGCGCCGCCGCCGAGCGGGTAAGCGCGCGTGGTGTTGCTGCGCACGTCCGAGCCGCCCTGCTTTTCAGTCATGCCCATGCCAATCGTGTTGCTGCGCTTCTCCCACGCCGGCAGCGACCGCGAGTCATAGTCGATGGCATTGATTCGCGGCAGCCACGCCGCTGCCAGTGCCGGCGCTTGCTGGAACACCGGCACCGAGGCATAGGTCATGGTCAGCGGGCAGCAGGTGCCCTGATCGGCCTGGCCGTGCAGGTACATCAACGCGGCGCGAGCCACATGGGCGCCGGCCGTCTCGGCGTGGCGCCAGGCGAAATTCGGCACGCCGTGGGCGATGCCGAGCTCCATCAGGCGGTGGTAGGCCGGGTGGAATTCCACTTCGTCGATGCGGTTGCCAAACCGGTCCACCGGCTTGAAGCGCGGCTTGTTCTCATTGGCGGCAAACCCGAGCTCCATCATCTCGCCGCCCGCAATCGGACCATACGCCGCCACCGCCTGCCCGGCCCAGGCCGCGCCGTCGCGCACCAGCGCCAGCTGCAACGGCAGGTCGGTGGCAAATGCATCGTACGGCGCCAGCGGCGGCGGCTGGTTGGTGACGTCGTGGGTGGTGAAAGCCTTGTGTCGGGGTGCGGTCATTGCGGTCGTTGCGCCATGTCAGGGTCGGGGAATGAATTTAGCAGATAACCTTTGCGCGCGACCACCTCAACGACAGGTGACGGCCGAGTAGAATGAATCGATTGGCTGCAGGCTTGCGGCTAATGGCCGATATCCACTCAGCATTGCGCCAAACATCATTAGTACGCCGAATCCGCATATCCTCG
>JANNGY010000274.1:0-1673 GCA_031404095.1 Betaproteobacteria bacterium
TGGATGGCAGCGCTTCGAAGAAACTGCCGCGCCATACGATTCTGCCGCGCGGCGCCGCTAAGCGCGGCCGGTGAGGCGTTTGGCTGGACAGAACGGTAGGGCCGGCACGAAGGCCTGTCGCACTTTCATCGAACTGTCTTGACGTCAGTAACTGGCCCGTCGTCCCCTGTGGGACGGCGGGCCTTACTTTGTTCACAATAATTCAGGCGAGGCGGCGGCACGCCGGGGCGGGTGTCCGCGCAAGCCTGCTCTCAGGCGGTGGCCGCCGAGTTACCGAAGTGCTAGCGTTTTGGTTTCGTTAGCCGGACAGGAAAAAATGCGCGCCAATCGCCTTAGGCAAAAACTCGCCGCCGGCCAGCCGACGCTCGGCACCCATATCCTATCGGTCTGGCCAACCCTGGTGGAGCTGGTGGGCGCGACAGGGCAGTACGACTACATCGAGTTCACCGCCGAATACGCGCCCTTCACCATGCATGATCTCGACAATCTGGGACGAGCCTTCGAACTCGCCGGTGTGGCCGGCATGATCAAGGTCGAGCAGGGCGAGTATACCCATCAGGCGATGCGCGCCGTCGGCTCGGGTTTCCAGTCGGTACTGTTTGCCGATGTGCGCACGGCGGCTGACGCGAGGGCCTGTGTGCAGGCGGTGCGGGCGGAATCGCCGGGCCGCCGCGGCCTGATGGGCGTGGGCATGCGCCGCGACGTCGGCACCAACCGCGATGTCGGCAACCCCAACTATATCCAGGCGCTGGACGATGTGGTGGTCGCCATCATGGTCGAGAAGCGGCAATGCGTGGAGGATATCGAAACCATTCTTGCCACGCCGGGGCTGGACATGGTGCAATTCGGGGCGGCCGATTACGCCATGAGCATCGGCCAACCGCACAACCGCCAGCACCCCGACGTGCAGAAGGCCGAGCGCCTGACCATCGAAACGGCGCTGAAGAAGGGCCTGCATCCGCGCATTGAGCTGGGCGATATTTCGATGGCGCCGAAATACCTGGAAATGGGCGTGAAGCATTTCTGCATCGGCTGGGACGCCACCATCCTGCATGGCTGGTGGAAGGAGAACGGCGAGAAGATGCGCCAGACGGTCGCGGCGAATTTTCCCGGTTGAATTGGTGGCCGGGCGTCCACTCTACGACTTGGTTGCAGCCATTCTCGTTTCGACCCGCCTCGTAGGGCGGACGACGTTCCGCCACGGTCACACCGCCAGATACTTCCGCTTCACGTCCTCGTTGCAGCCAATCGCAGCGCGTGCGTCGATTTCATTATGGAAAATCCACGCTGGCGGCTTTCGACGCAAACGCACAAAATCGTTGGCATTGCCTGATTAGCTACGGAATCCGCAGCTGTTGATATATTTGCTCTTTTTCCAGCAGCGTTCGTCGGTGAAATTGGGGAGTGGCGCGAGGCGATACGGCAGGCGATGGCGGAACTGTTGCTCGCCCTGTGCCGTCAGGCTGTTGCGCAACTCGCGCAGATGCTGTTGGGCCATCGCGATGAAGCGCCCTTTTGGAGTAAACAGCGCAATCCGCCCGATCCGCGAAGAAGCATAGCAGAATCCGACTTGGGCGCGCACGGTCGAAAAGCCGCTATAGGTCCTTGTCCCAAACGTATCGAGCGCCTTTTGTCCCGCAGCGGCGGTCTTGTTCACGCGCTTGAAATAGGCC
>JANNGY010000275.1:0-2425 GCA_031404095.1 Betaproteobacteria bacterium
GACGGTAGAGCCGGACAAGAAAGCGGCTTGACGGCAAGACCAACAAGCAACGGCGTGTTCCCTCAATTGAATCCAACAATCGAGCATTCCTACTGAACGGCATTCCGATGCAGCGGAATGCGCGCCCTGCAAGGGGAGCTTACCGGATCATGATCTGGCGGGGCGCGGGAAAGGTTGGCTTGATCGGGCACGCCATAGGCTGGCGGCATTCGAGCGATTCGCACACGAACTCAACGCCATCCGGTGGCTTGACGCGAAAAGCAAGGGCAAGCGCTGGAATCCAGCTCGTCTATCTAGCTAGACTCTTTGCCGAGCAGCGGTTTTTTCGCGGCAGACTGACTTGGCCAATCGTCGCGGCGCTCAGTGGCGCCGGTGAGGCCCCTTAGCGATTCTGCGAGCCTGCCCATCGCCGCCGACGAGGCGGCCGATTTGGCGAGCTCGCGTTGCAGCGCTTCGCGCAAGACCATTTGGCGCAGTGCTTCGAACTCCGGCTGGCGCAGGACGGCGACGGCAGCGGCGATGGACTTGAATGCATCCTTCAGTGCACCTTCTTGCGTTGCAATGGCTTCCGCCGTGGGTGCCACGATTTCCTGCAATGCAAAGGATGGCGCTTCACTGGACCCACTCAGCAGCGCATCAACCTCCTGCTGGCTAAAAAACCGTTCCTCCACCTGCGCCTGTTCCACCGGGCGTGGCGGCGTGCCGCGCTCCACCGGACCTTCGAAGTGATTCGCCTGCATTTCCGATTGAAATTGCGCGACATCGTACGCGCCGGCAAACTCCGGTTTGAGGAAAACATCATCAAACAGCCTCTGTTCAAGCCGATCCAGCTGGCCATCGCGCGCGGCGGCGCCAAAGGCCATCGCCAAGCCGGTAGCCAGCGCGTCGGCATCGGTCACGAACGGCACATGCAGCTCTTCGCAAAAGATGCGAAGTGCCGCTTCATTGCCGCCGATGGGAGTTTGGGTGGAACTCATAATGTGACGATATGCCTAAATCCTTCGCCTGACAAGAGTGTGATGGGCGGGCGGGCCGAAAGTTTCCGCCCTGCTGTTGCCACGTTATCGATCAAGGTCTGCCTGCTCACGGTCGGGATCGAATGCGGCGGCAAACGCCTTCGCGGCGGAGGGTGCGAATTCAAAGTAGCGCCCGTCGTTCTTACGTAGCACTGAGATCTTTATGTCGCCGGGTAGCTGACTCATCCCGCACTTGCTGCCGTAGAAGCGAATGAGCGCATCGCCACCAAGCGGATCTGCATGCAGTAGCGTATGCCCATCGGCTTCCACGGCCAAACTGACCTGCGCTGCAGTGTCGAGCAGAATCTTTCCGAGTGACAGCGGCGGGATGCCGTAGTGCGCATATGCCGCGTCCGGCGCGGCGGTGAGCAACCACACAAATGCAGGGCGATCCGCCGTGTACGATGGCCGGAAGCGATGGACGATATAGAGCATGCCGACCGGGCAGCCGCGCTTCCGAACATCGGGCGTCGCTTCCGGCGTGGTAATACACCAGAACGAGGCCGCGCCGAGATTGCCGACGCCCACCGTGTCAAACCACCGTCCCAGCCGCCAGGAACGCAGCCATTCCCATTTGCGATCCGCTCGCACCTCGCTGGCCGGCAGCTTGCGGATCAGCGGTTGCACCTCATCGTTCCACTTCGTCGCCAGATACGTATTCAGCGGCTGAATCCGGATGCGGCGCTGCTCCTTCGGAGTCGCGCGTTTTGATGCCCAGGCGATGGGATTGGGGAGGGTCGGAGGCATGGGAGGGTTAGGGGCGATAGCGCCAATGGTAAAGGCAGTTTAGCGGGGATGGGAGAGAGAACGCAATCCGGGTCAGCTCAGTCCGTCCTTGAAAAGGGTTTCAAAATGCCGACCAATTCACCGCTTCATCCATAGCAGCAAGGTCAACGAGCATCGGAGTGCTCCCACAAATGAAAATGCAGGTCTACGAAAACCGCCCCACATACGAAACCGGATCCAACAAACAATTCCGCTCCACCGCCCCCGGCAAATCGAACAGATGCGGCGACTTGCGAAATTCGAATACCCGATAGAGATGAAACTGCTCGGGAAAGGCCTTGGAGAACTCGAGTTCATTCCGACTGATGAAAAACGGCGTTTGCTTGCCCCATGCCGTGGTCTTGACTTCGATAAAGCGTTCACGCCCCGTCTCATCGAATGAACGCACGTCATAGCCCAGTCCATCGCCTTGCGTGGCCGCGAGGTGATCAACTTTGGCCGCGAGTTTTTTCTGTCCGAGTTCATGCAGCCGCCGCTGTTCGAACTCCACCACGAACGCCTCCCCTGCCCGGCCCAGCGAGGCAATGCGCGCCGCGCGGTCAAGATCGTCCCGCTTCAGGCTCGGCTGCTGCGTGACAAAGTACGCCGCGCGCGCGGAATGCACCGAGTGCGGGACCAACGGG
>JANNGY010000276.1:0-5907 GCA_031404095.1 Betaproteobacteria bacterium
TAGCCCGCTCAACCCTTCGACAGGCTCAGAGCCTGCCCCCGCATGCTTGAAGCGGGGGGCGAACGGGAATAGGTTTCGAGAAGGACAAAGTCTAGCACTGGCGCAATTATCCACAGCTTTTCGGCCGGAAAGGCCCGCGGGTGCTTGGGTTTGGCGTCCGATCTGGCAGGTTTAGCAGAGTTTCTGCTCTACGAAGCTAGATCACCTTCGAATACTTGGCCGTTGCCGTCGCCTCACGCAGATATTTATCGAACTGCATCGCCACCGTCCGCACCAGAAGGCGGCCGCGTGGCGTGACTTTTACGCCTCGGTCATCAAGTTCCACCAGGCCATCGACGGCAAGGGGCTTCAATGCGGCGAGATCAGGCGCGAAATATTCTTCGAAACGAATGCCGTATTCGTTGCTCGCGGCGGCAAAGTCCAGCTCGAAATTGCACATCAATTTCTGGATCACGTCGCGGCGAATCAGGTCGTCGGCATCGAGTTCCACACCGCGCATCACCGGCAGGCGGCCGGCGTCGAGGTGTTTGTAATACTCATCGAGTGTTTTGACGTTGGCGACATACGATGCGCCGACCTTGCCAATGGCCGAGACGCCGAACGCCAGCATGTCGCAGTCGGGCTTGGTCGAGTAGCCCTGGAAATTGCGGTGCAGCTTGCGCGCGGATTGCGCGACCGCGAGCTCATCGCCGGGCTTGGCGAAGTGATCCATGCCGATGTAGAGATAACCGGCGGCGCCGAGCTTTTCGATGGCCAGCGCCAGGATGGCGAGCTTGGTTTCGGCTTTCGGCAGGGAATCGATATCGATGCTGCGTTGCGGCTTGAACAGGTGCGGCACATGCGCGTAGCTGTAAAGCGCGATGCGGTCGGGTGACGCGGCGATGACCTTGTCGAGCGTCTGTGTAAAGCCGCTGACGGTTTGCTGCGGCAAACCGTAAATCAGGTCGGCATTGACCGACACAAAACCGTTTGCCCGCGCCGCGTCGATCACCGTCATGGTCTCGGCCTCGGACTGGATGCGGTTGACCGCCTGTTGCACCAGCGGATCGAAATCCTGGATGCCGACCGAGATGCGGTTGAATCCGAGGCCGCCAAGAAAGGCGATGGTGTCGGCGCTCACCTTGCGCGGATCGACTTCGATCGATATTTCCGCGTCCGGCGCGAACGTGAAAGCACGGTGAAGCATGCCCATCAGCTTGGTCATTTCCTCGTGCGAGAGGAACGTCGGGGTGCCACCGCCGAGATGCAACTGCTCGACCGGATGATCGGCGGCGGCGCCCTCGATCAGCTTGCGGACGAGTTCGATTTCGCGGCCGACATAATCGATGTACTTTTCCGAGCGGCTACGATCCTTGGTGATGATCTTGTTGCAGGCGCAGTAGTAGCAGAGCGTGTTGCAAAACGGGATATGCACATAGAGCGAAAGCGGTTTGCGCGTTGCCGGGCTGTCAAGAAAGCGGGCTTGCAGTGCATTGACGTATTGGTCGGCGGTGATGCCGGCGTGGAAGCGATCGGCCGTCGGGTAGGAAGTGTAGCGGGGCCCGGAGGCGTTGTACTTGTTGATGAGGTCGGTATCGAGCACCAGGTTGTTGCGCAGGCTGTTGATCTGTGCTGCGCCGGGAAGGACGGAAGTGGACATTTTTTGACTCCAAACGTTAGCGGTCATACACCCGCGATTGTTCAGACATCGTAGGCCGCTGCCGGGCGGCGGACTTGAGGTAGATCAAAACATTGCGACCTGGCCGCTACGGGATGATGACCACCAGCACGCTGCACGGCGCGTATTCGATCAGCGAACGCGACATCGAGCCCCGCCACCATCGCGCCGCCCAGCCGTCCAGATGTTTGTGACCGACCACAATCAGGTCGCTTTCAATCTTGCGCGCGAACTGGGTGATCGCATCGACCGATTCGCCGATCAGCAGTTCGCCCTGCGCGGTGCGGCCGGATTCGTTGAGCCTGCGCAGTCCATCGGCAAGGATGTCGTTGTATTTCTGCCGCGTCTGGTCGCGCTCCTCGACGCTGCTTTCATAGACCCCGCCCTCGAATCCCACGTAGGCCGTCGTCAGCGGCATGACGGCGATGAGAAACAATTCCGCGTGGTTCAGCTGGGCGATCTCCTGGCAGTCAAGCAGCGCCCTCTGGCCCGCTTCGGAGCCGTCGTACGCCAACAAAATGCGCTTGTACATGGTGTGCCTCCTGATTGGCAGGTTTGCGAACCGGGCTTAAGGAACTTCTGATCAAGTATCCGATCCCGGATACTTGATCAGAAGTTCATTCGTATCGAGCGAGGATAATCCCTGGCGCGGCGCGGCACAACTGCCGGTCGCCGTGGCGACACGCACGTCTGGCAGGAATAAGGGCAGCCTGGCATGACAGGCGCCTGGCGATAGCAGAACCAGCCGCACGATGCGGCGGGCCGCACTTGCTACTTCGACTTGACCCAGGCCTGCTGGTCGTAATCGTAGGCGATCATCACCGGCTCGGCACGGGCTTCACCGGAAGGCGATGGGCAGCGTATCGAGACCGGATTGCCGGGGCGCAGGTAGCTTTGCGCTGCCTGC
Organism: Betaproteobacteria bacterium; assembly: GCA_031404095.1. Lineage (GTDB taxonomy): Bacteria > Pseudomonadota > Gammaproteobacteria > Burkholderiales > Usitatibacteraceae > UKL13-2. The sequence goes on from JANNGY010000276.1 coordinate 2,565, forward strand.
TTGGCAAAGACCAGCGTGTCGCCGGCGCGTTTTGGCTCGCCGTGGACGAGCACAACATAGTTAAGGTGGTGCGACATGATGGTGCCGATTTCGAGTGGTTGTGTGCGTTGAGTGTGACACAGATGCCGGGCTCGGGTGCGCTTTCCGGTCATACCGGGCGCTGGCGGGCATTTCCCGGGCGCTGCACCGCGAGCCGCCAACAGGTGGCGCCGGCCGATCCGCATTGCGCGCACCGGCCGAAATTACCAAAGCCTCAATTCAACAACACATTGACGATGGCATTGCCGATACCCATCAGTGCCGCGCCGGAAATGAGCCCGGCGCAGATCGGCTCGCAGCCTTCCACCCAGAAATCGTGGCCCTTGCTGCCCGGCGTCTTGTGCTGGCGGCCCATCCACCAAAACAGCAATGCGCCGACCCACATCATGAACGAGGCTTCCGGCGGCAGCACCACGCCGAGGCCGACCGACACGGAGGAGAGCGGGAAGCGGCCCTTGGTGACGATGCGCGCGATTTCGATGGCGGCAGCGGAGATGGCTGCGACGATCATCGCCACGATGGCCGATGTCGGCAGGCTGCTGATGCCCTTGGCGATGATTTCCGCCACCCCCTTCCATTGCAGGGCGCTCGGCATGGCGAATTGTTCCGAGATGATGGTGGCAGTCGAGCGAACCCCCGCCGCGTCCGGCGGCAGGAACAGCAGGAAGAACAGCGGCACGGACGCCAGCGCGCCGGCGAAGATGCCGATCACATGGCCGACCACCTGATGGCGCGGCTTGCCCCCCAGCATGTAGCCCGGCTTGATGTCGGACAGCAGGTTGGCGGCATTGGAGGCGATCTCGCTGGTCATGCCGGCGGGGATCAGGTTGCTGGCAGGGTTGGTGCGGTCGATGGCGCCCATGGTGAACTGGGTGATCTTGGCCAGCGCCCCGGTGGGTGTCCATGAGGTCAGCGCCATCGAGTTGGTGCAGATGATGGTCAGCACAAAGATCAGCGGCAGCGAAATGAAGGCCAGCAGCCAGGGCACGCCAAAGAAAGCATGGCTCACCCAGGCGCCAAGCACGCTGAATATCGGCACGCCGACAAACGATACCCACAGGGGGACTTCGATGTGGCCCAGCACGTCCGCTCCGCTCGGTGTCGCATCTTTCTTTCCGCGCAACGATTTGAGCGCGCTGGTGAAAAGCGCCGGCCGTGCCAGCAGGCTGACCAGCGAGCCCACCACCATCATCGTCACGCCCCACCATAGCGACCACTGATTGACGATTTCCGCGCGCGAAATGGCGGCCACCGCACCGCTCGGCAACACGCGCGCGACAATATCGCCTTGCTGGATCATGATCGGCGCCAGGATGACGAAGTTGATGAACGCGCCCAGCATCACGCTGGTCGCCACCATGATGCCCATCAGGCCGCCGACGCCGATCATCGCCGCATCCAACGTCAGGCGCAGGCCGAGCTGGCGAATATCCGTGCCGAGGATCTGCGGGATCCACCAATTCAGTTTCACTGCGGCCGCATAGTAGTAACTGTCCAGCCGTTCATGCAGGAGCCAGGGCTCCTTGAGTCCCGCCCACTTGTCCAGCATGAGGATCTTGAATTGCAGCAGTTTCATCCAGCCATCGCTGATGATGAACTGGTACACGCCGGTGAGGCCGGCGGTCCAGCCGAGCAGGCGTGCCTTGTACATGCCGGAAGCGGCTGAACCGGTGTAGAGCGCATCGAGCACCACGCCGCAGGCGCGGCCCTCGGGGAACGGCAACTGGTCTTCATTGATGAAGCGGCGCTTCATCGGGAAGGCGATCAGCACGCCGAGGATCGAGCACACCACCATCCAGGTCGCCATCTGCCACCAGGAGGGAATGATCCCTGTCACCAGCATGTAGGCCGCCAGGCTCGAACAGAGCGGGCCGACCATGTACCCAGCCGCGGTAGCGATCGACTGGGTGCAGTTGTTTTCGAGAACGGTGTAGTCCGCGGCGAGTCCCGCGCCGTGAAGAACTCGAAAGATCGCAAAGGAGAGAATTACCGAAGTCAGGCCCACGCCGATGCCGATGCCGGTCTTGCCCATGATGTAGAGAGCCGTCGCGGCGAGCACGCCGCCCAGGAGGAATCCGGTCACGCCGGAGCGAAAGGTCAGCTGCGGCATGTCGCCGCGAAAGACGTTTTTCAGCCACCATTCGTCTTTTTGTACACGGGTCCAGTCCCTGATTTGCTCGTCGGTCAGGTGTTGTATTGCCATGCGTCCTCCGCTGAAAATTATTGTTGGTGCCGGATCTGCGTCGGCTGCCATGGATTGGGGTCGGGTTGAAATTCGCAGAGTCCTCCATTGCGGCCGTCAATGCCGGGCATTTCCCCCTTCGGCGAAGGGGGATTGAGGGGGATTTTCGGTCGGCATTGAGTTACAACCGCTTCAAATCCCTCTCAATCTCCCTTTTTCAAAGGGAGAAGTGCCTGCCTGTGGCCACGCAGAAAGTGTATGCCGGGAATTTCAACTAACCCTAAGCGATCACTGAATCCATTCATGCCCGCGCAAAGGACCGCTTGTGGCGGCCGGCGCACGGGCGCGAAGCCCGCACTATACCGTAGTGCGTTTAGGGTGGCGGTAACGCAGCAGGGTGAACGAAATGAAGAAAAGAATTTGAACCACAGAGACTGCGGAGACCATTGAGACCACGGAGGAACTGCAAAGACCCTGCGCATTTCCTGGCCACCGCATGGCTTCCGTCCGCACAACGTCTGCGGCGCCACCACTCAGAACCGCTTCATTTCTTGCATTGCAATTATGCAAAACAAATGTTAATTGATATAGATCATAAAAACAATATTTGTTTCTCATTGGAATGAATAGTTGTAACCTGTGCAGTGAAAATTCATGGCGTCACTCTTCGAAATCATACGTTCAGGAACAATAATGAAACTGCGTGCCCGCTCCCAATTTATTAGCATTTGCATTTTCACAATGGTTGCGCTGGTTGCCAGTTCCGACCATGCAAGCGCCAATGGCGCGGCAATATCAGATGCCTCAATGCAGGTATTGGCGGCAGCAAGCGGTGCCCCGCCCGCCATCAGTACTGCAAAGATAAAAGATGCCCAGGGCCGGGTGCGTTATATCGTCGATCTCGAAGAGGACCATACCGGCAAGCCCGCCAGATTCGATGACGCGAATAGCAAGATCGCCTGGCACCAAACCAATTCGGCCAAATCGATCGACGAGGTCACCAAATTTAGCGCCGTCGAAATTCTCGGCACGACGAGTTTGGTTGGCACCAGCTTTACGGCCTACCTCACCGAACAACAAGTTGATCTATTTGCCAAGGACAAGCGGGTAAAGCTGCTAACC
>JANNGY010000277.1:0-4872 GCA_031404095.1 Betaproteobacteria bacterium
CATCAGCTGGACGAAGCCCAGGACCGCGTTGAGCGGGGTCCGTAGCTCGTGGCTCATGCGGGCGAGGAACTGCGATTTCGCCGCGGTCGCTGCTTCGGCGATAGTGCTGACCGAACTATTGGCGCACTGGACCTGGCTGAAACTTCCGGTGCTCCGATCCGAAAAATTCTTGCAATTGTTGATATTTGTGCCGCTGGACAAGGCGTAAATGTTATCCGGCATGTAGTCCCACGCCATACTTCCCGAATCATCGAGGATATACATCAGATTGGGCAGCACCGTATCGGACGGTGAATTGGCCAGAGGCACATCCGACAAATCAGCGAGTTGCGCATTGGGATGTGTTGCGAACAGACCGGCCACCACCATCGCTGCGATGCGCAGGGCTTTGGGGGACGTCATGGGACTCGACATGGTATTTCTCCTGAAGGAATCAATTGCTACAGGGCTATGCCTGTAGTGCTACCGTGGTCTGGATAATGCTCACGGCATTGCGCGGCCCTACCACGCGCGTGGTAATGCGGTAATAGACTTTCTTGGATCTTGCGAATGCGCCACCGACGCCCGCGCGAAACGAGTCACCTTCGGTCAGGGTGCCGCCGCCGACCGACTCATCGATCGCCGAACATTCGTTGGCCTGCCCGCCGCTGATACCGTCGTAGGCGACATCGGGCAACTTGCACTGGCGATGAATCAGATAACTCATCTTGTTGCCGGCGGTATCCGCCGCGCCACCATTGACTTTGCGGGCATCTGTCCACACGGAGTCAGCAAACCAATCGGCGGGATCGGGCAGCGGCAGGCTCGAGAAGTAGCCCATCGACTCATTGGTCGATTGCAAAGCTGCGCCGCTAACGTTGGCTTCGAGCCAGACAACCGCCGCCTGCGTGCCCTGGTCGGCCCCGAGGATTGACGACTGCTTCAGCGCAATATTTCCTGACACCATCACCGTGGTATCGACGGATCTTAGCAAGGCGATGCCTGCCAGGCTCATTGCGACCAGCACGATGAGCGAAATGAACAAGACGACGCCGCCCTGCTTTTGCTTGCGGGCCAGCCGGAGGCCGTATACCGGACCGAATCGAATGTTTGACATAATATCTGGTGGCAATCTGTAGAGAGTGATTAGCGGTATGGAACCCAGGCCCGGTTACGAATGGCGACAACGGTCTGAAGTACCTTGTAGCGATAGCATTTCCAATCAGGATCTGCGCTGACATCGAGCGCAATGTCAGCCCCGGACGAGGACGCTCCATACCATTGCGGATATGCCGCCGTCGTTTCGCATACTCCGCTGCCTGGGTTGGCCTTTTCCTTCAACGCGCTGCGTGCGACCAGCGCCACCTTGACCGCGCGAAGTTGTTTCATGGTCGCGGTGGTGGTCGGCGCCAGGTTGGTCCACTCGGAGGTGGCGATCTGGTTGTTATCGTTGGCATCAATGCCGTACATCACCTTCATTTGCACAATCCCGTCAGCAATCTCGAAGGGCTTGGCGGTGTCGCCGAGGTCATCGCGCCTCATCAGGCGGTTGTTGTCGATGTAATAGGTGGCCGAGACGACGGAATCGCCCAATTTATAGATGAAGCCGCCATTGTCGTTATTGTCGGCCGGCGGAAAGGTGAGCGAGGGGAGACCGTTGTTGAGCCCATCCGTCGGATGATTGTAGCGAACGGGGCGGGTGACGTTGCCGGGGGCGGTGTAACTCGTGCCCGCTGGAGCATGAGCGAGTTCCTGATTACCCGCCGGCAGTGACGACACCTGGAACATAACGCAATGCTTTGGCACACCAGAGATCTTCCTGACTTCGCCGGCTTCCAGGTCCGCCAGCACCATTACGTCGCCTGGCTGGGTAAACCCACGACCATCCGCGACCAGAATGGTCCCGTTGCCGGTCACTGAATTGGACAATCGCAAAGGCGGACTGACCAAGGCGTTTGACGAGTAAGAAACGCTAAAGGTATCTGGCACATTGCCCGTTCCCGCGGTACCCGCGCCCGGGGCCAAACTCTGCAATCGGCTCTTGGGATCCGGCAAGTCGTCGTCATATATGCGCAACGTACAACCCATCAACCCGGCATTGTTGAAACCGAGTCCGGAAATGCGCAGTTCCCGCTCAATGCTGAATAGCGCGAAGGCGGCACTTTGCGCCGCATCGCCGCCTGAGGTGGTCGTGCGCTTCTGGCCCTCGGCAATTGCAAAAACCTGAAATATGACCACCGTGCCGATCAAGCCGATCAGCATGCCGACCATCAACTCGACCAGCGAAAAACCTTCAATTTTTTTCATCGCTTGCATACCCTAGACGCATTCACCGGTGGAGGCGCTTGGCTTTGACAAATGACAACTCAAGCTAGCGAACAACGTAAAGTTGCTGGGGCCGGGCGCATCCGGCGCTTTCCAGCGAACTACAACGCTCACCGTCATGGCAGTGGTGCCTGCGACCGGCACCACGGTAATGATCGGCGGAAAGGCATCCGCCCCCGGTAGCCTGGCGACCCGGCAGGCCCAGTACTGAAGTTGTGACGAGGGAGTACTGGGGCACAACACCCCGGTGGACGCGTAGCTGGCTGCATTTTTTTGATCGACCGAAATTTGGCCGAGTATTTCGCTCGCCAGGAAACCGGCTTCAGAACGGTATTGCGCGTTGGCAACGTTCTTGGTTGCCACTGCCTGCATGCCGACCAGGCCGAGAATGCCGACGGAAAATATCAGCAGTCCTACCAGCGCCTCAAGCAGCATGACGCCTCGCTGGAGATTTCGCTCGCCTGTGCAGCGGCCGAATGCCGTGAATTGTCTAGAGTTCATTTCTCGAATCGTTTTCTTTAGATGGGAGGGCAATAGCGCGAGTCGCCTGCGGGAATGCTCGAATTGGGATCGCACATCCGTATTTGACCGCCGTCGTTTATCGTGACGCGCAGATTTCGCGCGTCGGTAAACGAGGCGACTGATGTGACGATGTCAATTCGGTCAATAGGCACTTCCGGCGCGTTGACGTTTGCCACCCGCCGCCTGCCGAGCGAATCAAAGGTGACAAGGGTCGAACCTGCTGGAAATGCGGTTGCCAGCGCCGTATCTGATCCCGCGTTGGCCGATCGTTCCTGAATCGGCGGGTCGTCCGGATTGCTGGCGAGGTTGATTTTCCAGCCTGTGTTGCCAGTCATTTGAAACTGTACATTCGCATTGCGGCTAACCGCCTCGGAACGCGCCAGTTGCAAGCCGTTGAGCATTGCCTCTGCACCAGTGCGGATTTTCGTGTTCTGTATCCAGGCGGAATACATGGGCATTGCGGTCGCCATCAAAATCCCCGCAATGGCAATGGCAATCAGCACCTCGATCAACGACATGCCGCCCGATTTGTCCAGGGTTAGCACGATTCGCCCTTCTTCGTTATCCAGCAGGTGGCCGAGTTGTTCCACCCAGACAGGCCCGTAAAAGTCGAGCCTTGTGCGTTCGACTCATTGATCGTGTAAACAAAACCAGCCATACCTTCCGTTGCCACTCCGGATGCAGTAACGGTATAGGTGCTGGCGGTCGGCGCATCGCATGTAAATGTGAAATACCGCGCTGTCGGCCGGGGAGTGCCGCATGTCCAAGTACCGCCTCCGCCCTGGTAGGTGCGGTTGTCGAGGAAAAATTGCTCCAGCTTGACCCTGGCATCAGCCAGACCCGATGTTGCCTGCTGCGTCTTTGACCGCGTGACATAATCGCCATACATCGGGATCGCGATGGATGAAATGATGCCGATAATCGCCACCACGATCAACACTTCGATCAGCGAAAACCCGGTATTGATGCGACTGGCTGGTTTCATGTTTCCGTCCTTTGACCCCAATGGGCAAGATGAATGTTAGTGATGTCTTCCCGCCATCCCAAGCACACGCGACAAGCGGTAGCAAATGAGGAATCGGCGGACAAAATGTTAGCCCATCGGCGGCAGTTAGGCGCAATTTTGTGATGTCCGTCACCGGCACGCCCTTCTCGGCGAAGTACCAACAGCATGCGACTTGGCTTGCGAAGGCGTCTGGGATATAATTTTTGGCTATCTTTCGCACGCGCGCTGTTGTAGCTCAGTTGGTAGAGCAACTGATTCGTAATCAGTAGGTCGGAGGTTCGATTCCTCTCAACAGCACCAAATCCTTGCGGGAATTGCAGCCTAACCGGAACGGACTCGCAACTTTTCTGCAATGTCGTGCCCGCATAGCTCAGGGGTAGAGCAACCGCCTTGTAAGCGGTAGGTCGTCAGTTCGAATCCGACTGTGGGCACCAAACAAGTGTTTTAAGAGTCTCGATGAATGTCAACAACCCGCGTTTTTTCACTCTGTGGACGCGGGTTTTTCATTTAAGGAGTGTCAAAGAGTTTCGTTGACCTCCGGGGGCATACGGGGGCACAATTGGGGGCACGGGCGCAACAGTGCCTGCCTCTTTAGGATTGCCCTTCATGCCCCTTACCGATGCTTACCTGCGCACACTGCCAAGCCCCCCGACAAGGCCCGCAGATTTCGTTAAGGGTGCCGGCATGCCTTCGGGTATTGAGAGACACGCTGATGGCGGCGGACTCTACCTAGAAGCAACCGCCACTGGTGGGCGCTACTGGCGTTTCAAGTTTCGCCATGCCGGTAAAGAGTCACGGATCGCCCTCGGCGTATATCCAGAAGTGTCTTTGAAGGATGCGCGCGCCAAGCGTGACGATGCGCGCAAGTCCCTTCGTGACGGCAAGAACCCCGGTGAAGTTAAGCGGGTTACAAAACGCACAGCAAAGAAAGATGCGGCGAGTACGTTTGAGGCAGTAGCGCGTAAGTGGGTTGAACATGCGGCAAAGATAGGGAAAAAGAATGTCCCATGGACGGAGCGCCACAAAGCCCGCACCCTAGA
>JANNGY010000278.1:0-2321 GCA_031404095.1 Betaproteobacteria bacterium
CCCCCCGCTTTCCCTACACGACGCTCTACCGATCGAGCCATTCGCCCCTTAGGGCGAATGCCGTTCAGCCCGCTACCTTCACCCAGCCATTCGCCCCTTAGGGCGAATGCCGTTCGCCGAGCGTCGGATGCACGCAGGTGCATCCGACGAAACCCTCGGCTCACCCACCACATCCGCCGAGGGTCACTTTGATTTCCTTGGTGGCGAAAAAATATTTTCCATCTGCCTTGACCAGCGCATGCACATTCGAGGTCTGTCCCATTTTCACGCGCGTCGACACGAACGGCTCCGTGCCCCCGGGGATGTCAAAGTTGGCCGACAAGAAGTTCGGGTTTTTCTCGACGAGGATCGAAATGGCCTCGGTCTTGCCCAGCTTGCTGGTCACCGACACCGGGACCACCGCGCCGTTTTCGGCGATATCGGGCGACGTAATGGTGATGTCCTTGCTTTCCACGGCCGTCGTGCCACCCAAGGCTTTTACCGTGTCCTGCAGACTCTTGGTATCGAAGGCCGCCTTGTTCCACTCCTGCGCGTGCACCTGGCCGGATTTGAAGAGGCCCGCGGACGCGGCCAGCGCCATCACGGTCGCGCCACCGGACGCATGGAGCAGATTTCTGCGTGTTTGATTCATGACTTTCTCCTGGGATTCGTACACATGATGCCGGTTCTGGCGACTGACCGGCTGGACATTGGAACAACTGACACTAATGAATCATGACAATAAAGAACAATCAAATTTTCTTATATCGACGATAAGTCTATGCTGATACAACAAATGCTCCAATTTTGCGCTGCGCCAGTCAATCTCAATTTCACCTACGCACGGTTGTCTGCATCGCGGATCGCGCTCGGCGGCATGGAAATGGAGCCCCGGCCACCACCACCCTTCTTGACCTTCTCGGCCAAATCTGATTCCGCGCCGGCGTCACCTTTGTACTTTATCGCAATATCCGGGAAGCTGGGGCCAATAAACTTCTGCACGCGCTGCTGGCAGGCGGCAACATTGCTCTGTCGTAAAAAAATGCTGCATCAGCGCCGCGGCCGAAGCTGTTGCTTATATTAGAAGGATCTAATGGACAACTTTTGCTGCTGTCAAGTAACCTGATGGAATTCTCCAGCGATGATTGCCATGGCCACCCGGAAGAGCATCCAGCAAACGCGACTCGATCCGCTGCCTGTCGAGATCGAATCAACCGATATTTTCGCGCTCATCGGTCGGGCGGAGAACATCCAGCAGGCGGCCGTCGCCATGCAAGCGATATCACACCCGGCGCGCATCAAGATCCTGTGCATTCTGTCTTCCGGCGAGCAGATGGTGCAGGACCTCACCGGCGCAATCGGCACCTCGCAAAGCAACATCTCGCAGCACCTTGGCATCCTCTGGTCATGTGGAATGATCGCCTCGCGCAAGGAGGCCACCCGTACCCATTACCGCATCGAAGACAAACGCATGTTGAAAATGATTGCGCTCACCCGCGATATCTATTGCGGCGCATGATTATGCCTGCCGTCAGCGACTTTCGCAGCGACACCGTCACCCGCCCCTCCCTCGCCATGCGCGAGGCGATGCTGCGCGCCGAAGTCGGCGATGATGTCTACGGCGAAGACCCGACCATCAATTCCCTGCAGGAGCAGGCCGCCGACATGCTCGGCTTCGAGGCGGCGCTTTTTGGCGTCAGCGGGACGCAGACGAACCTGATGGGCCTGATGTCGCATTGCGCGCGCGGCGAGGAAGTCATTGTTGGCCAGGTTGCCCACGCCTATCGCTGGGAGGGTGGCGGCATGGCGGTGCTGGGCTCCATCCAGCCGCAGCCGCTGGAGCAGCGCGCCGACGGCACCATGGATCTGCAGGCGATCGAGGCTGCGATCAAGCCAGACGATGCGCACTATGCCGTGACCCGTTTGATTGCGCTGGAGAATACCTGGAGAGGCAAGGTGCTGCCGGCTGAATTTGCGCCAAGCGTGAAATCCCTCGCCATGAGTCGTGGACTGAGTACGCACCTCGACGGCGCTCGGCTGTTCAATGCCGCGGTCGATACGGCCGCCAAGACCGGCCGCGCTCCACTTGCGGCAGCGCGCGAAATTTGTGAGTCTTTCGACTCGGTCTCCCTATGCCTGTCAAAAGGACTGGGGGCTCCGCTTGGGTCTTTGCTTCTGGGCAGCAGGCTGCTGATCGACAAAGCGCGGCGAATCCGGAAAACGATTGGCGGCGGCATGCGGCAGGCCGGCGTGGTGGCCGCCGCCGGCAAATACGCGCTCGAACACAATATTGATCGCCTCGTGGATGACCATGCCAACGCCTCCCGACTGGCCGAAGGGCT
>JANNGY010000279.1:0-2355 GCA_031404095.1 Betaproteobacteria bacterium
GCAGGGGATCGGCCTCGATCTGAAACCGTATCTGCTTGGCGCCGCGGGAAACGCTCCGTTTGGCGGTCATCGGGTCCTCTCCTAGAACCAGCTGTCTTTCATGTCGAGGGTGGTGGCGTCGAGCGATTCGAGCAAGTTCAACATCGGCCGCACTTTGGGAAGCTCCCAACGAATGAAATACTGGCAGGCCTGCATTTTGCCGCGATAGAAATCGTCGTGACGATTGGGTACATTCGCCACGGCAAGCGCCTGTTCAATCCAGATCCAGGCCATGACGACATGCCCGAAGGCTTCCAGGTAGACCGACGCGTTGGCGAGCGTCTTGTTGATATCCCCTGCGGCGTGCAAGTCCCGGGTGGTTTCGACCAGGTGATCGAGCAGGCTGAATACCTCGCCGACCAGTTCGGTGAGATCGCCGTCCTCGTCGGCGCGGTTCAGCGTTGCCTCCATCCGCGAGACCAGCAGCTTGAATGCGGCACCGTCCTGCATCACCACCTTGCGCGCCAGCAGATCCAGCGCCTGTATGCCGTGCGTGCCTTCGTGAATCGGGTTGAGGCGATTGTCGCGGTAAAACTGCTCGACGGGAAAGTCGCGCGTGTAGCCATAGCCGCCGTGTACCTGGATCGCCAGGCTATTGGCCTCAAGGCACCATTGCGAAGGCCAACTTTTGGCGATCGGGGTCAGGATATCGAGCAGCAATGTCGCCTCGCGGCGCGCGCTCTCGCTCTCGCCGGTCTTCTCCTCGTCGACCAGCCGCGCGCAGTACAGGTTTAGCGCCAGCGCGCCCTCGACATAGGACTTCTGCGCGAGCAGCATGCGCCGCACATCGGCGTGCTCAATGATGGGAAGCTGCGGCGCGGACGGATCTTTCGCCAGCGGGTGGCGGCCTTGGAGACGATTGCGGGCGTAATCGAGCGCATGCAAATAACCGGTGTAGCCGAGCATGGTGGCGCCGAGCCCCACGCCAATGCGCGCCTCGTTCATCATGTGGAACATGCAGGCGAGCCCCTTGCCCGGTTCGCCGACAAGGAAGCCAATCGCACCGGCCTGCCCGCCGGGCTTCCATTTCCCTTCGCCAAAATTAAGCAGCGTATTGACCGTCCCGCGATACCCCATCTTGTGATTGAGACCGGCCAACGCCACATCGTTGCGCTCGCCGGGCGATCCATCCGGGTTCACGAGAAATTTGGGCACGACGAACAGTGAAATGCCTTTCACGCCCGGAATCAGCTTGCCATCCTGCCCCGGCAATTTTGCGAGCACCACGTGAATGATGTTCTCGGCGAGATCATGTTCGCCCGCCGAAATCCACATCTTGTTGCCGGTGAGCCGATAGGCGACATCACCGTCGGGCTCGGCGCGGGTCTTGATATCGGAAAGCGACGATCCCGCCTGCGGCTCGGACAGGCACATGGTGCCGAAAAATTGCCCGGTCAGCATCGGCCGGACGTACTTGTCGGTCAATTCCGGCGCGCCGTGAGCCAACAGCAGGTTGGCGTTGCCGATCGTAAGCAGCGGATAGCCCGCTGTCGCCACGTTGGCGCCCATGAACCACGCCATGCACGCTTTTTCGACAACGGTCGGCAGTTGCATGCCACCCAGATCGTAATCGTGTCCCGCCGCCATCAGTCCCGCAGCGGAAAAGGCATCCAGCGCAGTTTTTAACTCCGGAATCAAATGGACACGGTCGCCGTCGCGGGACGTCACCACATAAGGCTCGTTAAGGTCTGCCTTGCGGTTATGCGGCGCAAACAGGTCTGTCGCAATCTGCTCGCTGGTTTTCAGGGCCGCGTCAAACGTCTCCCGCGAATGGTCGGCATAGCGGGGGCGGACCGTCAACGATTCGGCTTCGAGCCACTCGTAGAGCAGGAAGTCGATGTCGCGGGCGGAGAGGATCTTGCTCATCGTGCGTTGAAAAGTTTTCCTTCGGCGGCCAGCTTGGCCAGCAAGGGTGCCGGTTTCCAGAATGCCGGGTCGGCGTGGGGGTTGTTGGCAAAGCACTGCATGGCAGCGATCACCTTGGCGAGTCCGACCTGATCGGCATAGTGCATTGGACCGCCGCGCCACAATGGAAATCCGTACCCGGTCAGATAGATGACGTCGATATCGGAGGCGCGCAGGGCGATGCCATCGTCGAGGATATGGGCTGCTTCATTGACCAGCGCATACACCAGCCTCTCGACAATTTCCTCGTCGCTGATCGGCCGCGAGGTGACGCCGATTGCCGTCCGGTGCTGCTGAAGCATGCCGTCCACCAGTGAAGACGGGTAGGCGCTGCGATCGCCGGCTTTGTAGTCATACCAGCCGGCGCCGGTCTTCTGCCCGAACCGGCCCTGCTCGCACAAACGGTCCGCG
>JANNGY010000280.1:0-6206 GCA_031404095.1 Betaproteobacteria bacterium
TTCGGCGGCGACGACCTCGCATACGGCGCGGTTTTCCGCTTCCATCGGCTGGCCGGGTTCGCCGCGATACCACGGCAGGCGCGCGCTGATGCGGTGGCCGCCGAGTAGCCAGGGTACACGCTCGGCGGACTCCAACGGCGCATTGCGCATCAGGTCGATACCGTTGAGATTGGCGCGGGTGCCCCGCCAGATGCCGCCCGGATTAACCAGCGGCATGAACACCAGTCGCACCGACTCAAGCATTGTGTGCAATGTGCTGTCCCACCTCAGTCTGGATGCCAAATTCTGCAAGTGCGCCAGTACCACTTCCGCGCCGATGCGTTCCAGTCCGTGAAAGCCGCCAAAGAAACCGACTGCCGGCACATCGATGCCGGGATTTCCCATCGCGACGACATGAACCGGCATGCGCTGCCCATGGCAGCTCACTTCACAGACGATGCGCGCGTCGAAATGCGCGCCGCCGGTGTCGATGATTCTTTCCAGTTCATCCAGATGCGGGAGTCTTTGCATGTTCACGATTGCCGAGTGTGCACAAATCGCACGCAGCATAGCTGAGCGCGCGAACGCGAACACGCAATTTATTTTCCCGCAGGTCACATATTTGTCATCTGGCGGACATATCTGTTACATGTGCAGGGGATATGGTGGGCGGTATGCGCAGCCACCTGCGCCGGGAGGCAACGTCATGCTCGAAATCTGGTCCTACCTTGAGAAGATTCTGGACGAGTTGCTGGGTGAAGTCTGGCTGGGCATTCTCTAGTGAGAGCGAACCTGCCGGGCGTTTCAATGCGTGCCGCGTTGATTTCCATGGCTGCCATTGGCGGCGCCGTGATCTGGGGGCTGGCGGAATTTCTGGCGTTGCAGTGGTCGCGTTCGCTCGACCGGCTGCGGGCGCTGCGCGATTTGCGCACGTAGCGGTCGCTGCCATAGTTACCGTCTGAGGGCTTTTGCGGGTTTCGTGGCAATCGCGAAGGCATACAAGGCAAATGATGCCGCGATCACAAAAACACTTGCCACATCAGGGATCGTCGGCAGTACATTGATTGCAAAGCAATATGACAAATTTGTGTCAATGACACCGACAATCGATTGTACGTCGAGGTTGAAGTGTGTTGTGGATTGCGTGTAGTCTTGTGAGTCCCTTGTCTTCCGTCCGTCTTATTGCCACGCAATCAAATCCCCCACCCAGGAACGAGTCATGAACAATATCAAGAAGGTCGCCAAATTTGTCGCCGCGAATCCCGATTCAGGTGACACGCCAACCCTGCTGGAGTTGGCCATTGCGCTGGAAACAGGCTCCGAATATTCGTTCAGCAAACTCTATGAGTTGAGTCATGAAGGATTTCAGTTGGCGATGGGCATGATTGACGACTGGCGCCTGGATCGCCACTACTTGTCGAAGCTCACCTTGCTCGACCACGCGGAAATCAAGGCGACCATTCAGTAGTCCCGCCTGCGGCCACCCCGCCCCACACGATTTGGGCGAGGTGGCCCGCTCACGTCACTCTCTTGCATGAAAGTCAGGCAGCCTTTTCGGCGCCGAAGAAATGCCGCGAGTACGCGCCTGATATGCGGGCGATCGGCAGCAGGATAAACAGGTCCGCGGTATTGAAATGCGGATCCCAGGCCGGCTCACCGCCGATCCATGCGCCAAGCCGCATATACCCTTTCAGCAATGCCGGCACCCGCGGCGGCGTCAGCGATTCGATTGCATGCAATTCTCGTAACGGATAGGGATGCTTCGGAAATACCCGGTACTCGGCAGGGGCCAGGCATTTCGCGGCCGACTCACGGTACACGGCCACGGCGTTGGCGTGGCCATCCGAGAGATTCACGCTCGCGCAACCGACTGCGTACTCATAGCCACTTTCCACCACCACGCGCGCCAGGCCAGACCAAAGCAGCATGATTACGCTGCCGGAGCGAAACGCCGGATGAATGCAGGCGCGGCCGACTTCGGCAATATTGCCGCGCAGGTGATGAAGGCGGGAAAGATCAAATTCGCTGTCGGAATAGAACGCGCCGCGCCGCCGGGCGATTTCCGGGCGCATGATGCGATAGCAGCCGACAACGTGCAGCGTTTCCTGGTCGCGGACGATGAGATGTTCGCAATCGGCGTCGTATTCGTCGATATCGAGTTCGCGCCTGCTGTCGCCGGGACAGGCACCCATTTCCTCGAAGAACACCTGGTAGCGCAAGCGCTGTGCTTCCTCGACCTCGCGCGAATTGCGCGCAACCGACACAGTGTAGCGACTGCTTCTGGATGCCGCACTCGATTCTGTTTGCAGTTTCAGCATTGTGCCTCCCTGGTGCTTGCAGGACCTTGTTCCATGACGCGAAGGATATCGGTGCGGCATTTCACGCGGGTTGCAGGCGCGTGATGGTTTCGTGACAGCGCAAAGGGAGTTACATCAGGAAAAGAAAACGGCGCCCCTTGCGGGGCACCGTTGAAATCCACCGGGAGTCAACGCCACCGTAAGGCAGCGCACGGTGGGCAGGAGGCCACAGACCCGTCGCTATATTAGTTTGAGACCATGACGCTGACATGACAGCGGACGACGCTGCGATCGGGAAGGCGCGGAAGGGGGATCGATGCCCCACCACTTTTTTATTCACGGGTTTAGAATGGATCGTCTCATGCATGGCAACGCAACGAGGAGAACGGATCATGGCTGACCGCACCGTGTTTGAATCCATGTCGCGCACCCAACTGGTGACGACCACCGCGAAATCGACTGTGTTCGAGGCGGCATGCGTCATGACCCGTGCCCATAGCGGCAGCGTGCTGATCCTCGATGATGGCGGCGGGCCGCTAGGCATCTTCACTGAACGCGATTTGCTGACCAAGGTGGTCGCCAAATCGCTCGATCCGGCCGCCACCCCGGTCTCGGCGGTGATGACGCGCAATCCCATGACCATACCGCCCGACATGAGCGTCTGCAACGCAGTACTGTTGATGAAGGAACGCCGCTTCCGCCACCTGCCGATCGTTACCGCGAGCGGCAAGGTGGTCGGCATGTTTTCCTTCCGTGACGCTTCGGCGCGTGAAGTCATCGATGCCGATGACCTGGCCGAGCACCTCGACGAAGTGACCGACGTCCTTGCTTAGCAGCCTGTCGGGCTTAAAGGAAATCGGCTGTAAAGTGACCCCGGATCAAGTCCGGGGCAGGTTCTGGCCGGTGCATATTTCCCCGCTTTTCGGCGCCAATGGAACAACCACTGGCTTGAAAATCGGAGAAATCTGCCCTCGCCCACATCATTTCGCGCTTCGATTCTTCAAGTCCGACAGGCTGCTAGCGAAACGATTCGGCGCGTTTCAGTAGCTCTTCCAGCCCCGGTTCGTTCGGATTAAGCGGCTTGCCCGGATGAATGACGGACACCTGGCAGCTCTCCGCGGCCTCGACCAGTTGCGCGTAGGTGCCGGCATTGATGTCGGCAATGTATGCCTGCTGATTGCCGTCGTACGCGAACATCTTGTTGTTGAGCTGCGTGCACTCATTGCAGGTTGAGCAGCGCACCGTCTCGATATAGGCTTCATCGCGCGACCGTTCCGGTTCCGGCTCTTCCTCCGCGGTCGTGGCGCCGGGCGCGACGTTCGCCCCCAGCGCGGCGGGCAGGACTGCCGCGTGGGCTTCGGCCTCCTGGTGCATGCGTTCTTCCCACGCTTTTTTCTCGCGAGCCAGCAATTTTTCCGCGTGCGAATTGTGAACGCCGCCAAGTTCCTGCAGGCTGTGCCACATTTCGCGACAACGGCGTGCTTCGCGGATCAGGCGCTCATCGACGATCACTTTCTGCAATACGTTTTCGCCATCCACCATCAGCAGGCTGGGTACCTTGTCCGGCAGGCCCTTGCGCTCGCGTGTGAGCGCGTCGTCCACGGCGATCATGCTGCCGTTCCATTTCTCTCGTGGAACGCGCGCCAAGTGCCTGGCGTATCGCCGGTCGCTGGCGACGAAATCTACGAGCGTAAAGGCAAGGTCCTCCGATACCCGCTGGTGCTGTTGGTCCTCGTAGGCGAAGCCCTGGATCGGCCAATCGAGATCCACCTGCGAATTCGCCTCGAGGTAAAAGCGCGCCGCCCAATTGGGGCCGGCCGACGGATCGTAGGTGAACGCCGGGAAGGCGCGCGATTCCATGGCCGCGGCCGACATCAGATACGGCGGCAGGCCGGAAGCCAATCCGCTCGCGCCGGAAAAAACGCTGAACAGGGCGGGGCCGCGATATCTCAGCCCGCGCAACATTCGCTCGCGGAACCGGTACAGGTTGGAACTGCTCGACTGCAACACATACACTTCGTTAAGGCCAATGGCCATGCTGGCGATCTGCCGGCTGCGCATGCCGGTACTGAGGCTGCCTTCACCGTGCGGCGACTCCTCGAGAATATCGTCGATTTGCAGCAACACCTTTATCGGCAAACCCGAGGACAGAATCTCCATGAGCTGGGCGTGCTCGACTGCCTGCATTTTTTCGGCGTTGACCGTGACCAGATAGTCGGGAAACGGCGCCAGGTCCTGCGGGTCGAGCCCGTTCGCGCCGAACTGCTCGAATACGGCGTCGTGCCTGGATTCGCTGTACTGGCCATCAATCTCCAGTTCGGCGACGGTAATGGCCTTGGCGAGTTCGATCAGCCTGGGCATGCGCTCACGGAACGAGGCCAGCGCATCGGCGCAGCTGTCGAAGTGAAATGAGTAGGTCTTGGCGGGTTCGGCCTTTTTCACCGGCACGGCGGCGGCAGGAAAGAACTGCTGCGCGCTCAGCGTGTCGAGCAACTCGCGTATGCGCTGGCGCCGGCTCTCGGGAAAAACCTCCCTTGGCAGCGCCTTGGAAAGGATGCGCGACATGGCATCAAAATCGAAGGAATCGTTGAACGCGGTTCCTACCGTCTCTTTCAGATGGTCGGCGCTACGGCCCGCGCCTGACCGTGCAAAGTCGGCTTTGAGAATATCCGATAGTTTCAGCACCAGCCGGTCGAGGTTTTTGCGGAATCCCTCGGCTTTCTGCTTTTGTACGGCAGCCCATGCATGCAGCAGCAGGCGAGAGGGCAGCGCGCCATCGCAGTCCGCCAGCGCGCCGTCGAACTTGATCGCGCCACGGGTACGCCGCAAACTGTCTTCGAACAAGCTGTCCGCGCCCATTGTTTTGACGAGGCAGCCTTCCGCCTGGTCGCAGAGCGCGGAAAACGAGCCGACCGCACCGCCCGCGACCAGCGCGCGGATTTCCTGCTCGAGGCAAAGCGCATGCTTGCGGATGCGCTCGCCATCGCTGCCACGCGCGGCCGTCTCGAGGGCGGTGTCAATGAGGCCCGACAGCGATTGCGCGAACAGGCTATCGGCACGACCGGCAACCAGCAACAGCGGAAAATCATAACGGAGCTGGGCGAGGTCGCGGTATCCGGCAAAGAGGGCTGGGCGCAGCCCCAGTCCATCGACCGCGTCCAGGTGTTCACTCGGCCGTCGGCCGGTCAGGAAAAAAGCAACGTGTGCTTGGGTGTCCGCTTCCATGTCTTTGTCAACCTGCCTTGCTGGTGAAATCTCATGTTGTCCGTGATGGCGCGCGCGGCGCGCCGGCGTCTTACGCGACCTTCTGTTCTGCTCCCTGCGGCCAGACTGTGTACTTGTCGAACTCCGCGTTGAGCCCTGCCCGGGTCAGTTCGGGGGTGCGCAACTTCTCGGATTGCCGCAAATCCTCGTAGCAGGGAACCGCCGGGTTGCGATACAGGATCCCGACCGGGATGGAATCGTGGCCGGAGGCGATCTCGCGCGCCCGGTCAATGTTGGCGGGATCATGCTGCAACTGGTTCTTGTAAACCTTGGACAGCCCGGCGCTGAACTGCAGGCCGTTCTCGTGATTGAGCAATTGCACCCGGTTGGGATCATGCATCCAGGGGTCCAGCGATGTCGGCAACCACTCCGGACAGCGTTGCACGATACGAACAAACGATAGCCCTTTGTGGTGATATGCCGCCTTGACGATGTCGAACAGGATCTCCGGGATCCAGTCGACCGCCTGCGCAACAAAGGAGACGTTCTGCACGCCGAGCGTGACGGTCAGCGGATTCAATGCTTCCAGGTAACTGCCGCGCGGGGTGGTATTGCTCTTGGTGCCGATAGGCGAAGTCGGCGAGGCCTGTTTCTTGGTCAGGCCATAGATCTGGTTATCGTGCAGGAACACCGTGATATTCATGTTGTAGCGGATGGCGTGGATCC
>JANNGY010000281.1:0-16591 GCA_031404095.1 Betaproteobacteria bacterium
GCGCCAATGCTGGAGTTTGCATTTCTGCGGCCACGCAATCATCGTACGCCAGATGAAAACCATCCGCTCGCGTGACAATGCGTTCGTCAAACAACTGGTCGGTCTCGCGCATTCCTCCCGCGAGCGCCGCAAGGCGGGCCTGACCGTGCTCGATGGCATCCACCTGGTGCGTGCGTATATTGACGCACAAGGGCCGCCGTACGCCATCGCCGTGGCGGAATCGGCATTGGTGCGGGACGAGGTGGCTGAGATAATCTCGGGGCGTTCAGCGTTGACCATCAACGTGCTCGCCGACAAGTTGATGGCGGAGGCTTCGAACCTCGATTCGCCGGCATTCGTGATGGCCATGATCGCGACACCCGAGGCAACGGCGGTACCCGCGGATGCAACGGTGCTGGTCCTGGAAGACGTGCAGGATCCCGGCAATGTGGGGTCGATGCTGCGCAGCGCCGCGGCCGCCGGCATCAGCCAGATCCTGCTGTCGACAACCACGGCGTTCGCCTGGTCGCCCAAGGTGTTGCGGGCGGCACAGGGCGCGCATTTCCTGCTGAATATCGTCGAAGGTGAAGACGTGGTCGCTTTCATGCACCGCTACCGTGGCCGTTCGCTGGCACTGGTGCCGCGAGGCTCCGGGGTGGCACGCCTGTACGACGTCGACATGACCGGCCCGACGGCAATTTTGATCGGCAATGAAGGTTCCGGCCTGTCGCCCGAACTGATCGCGGCCGCAACGCAACGGGTCGGCATTCCGATGCCGGGCAAGGTGGAATCGCTCAACGCTGCCGCCGCCGGCGCGATTTGCATGTTCGAAATGGCGCGGCAGCGCGCCAAGCAAAAATGATTGACGCCAAATCCGCCGCAGAGTCTGCATGATGTCAGCCGACACCACCACGTCCCCACCCGCGACAACATCGCGAAACTATCGCTACTATGAGTTCGTCATGGTCGCGTTCGTGACCATTCTCATTTGCTCGAATCTGATCGGTCCGGCAAAGATCGCCCAGATTGACGCGCCGCTGCTGGGAACACTGACGTTCGGCGCGGGCGTGCTGTTCTTTCCGATCTCGTACGTGTTTGGCGACATCCTTACCGAAGTCTATGGCTACGCGCGATCCCGTCGCGTCATCTGGGCCGGGTTCGCCGGGCTGGCGTTCGCATCAATCATGGCCTATGTGGTGGTGGCGCTGCCGCCCGCACCGTTCTGGCAAAACCAGGGTGCCTATGAAACGGCGTTCGGCTCGACCTGGCGGATCGCGCTCGCATCGCTGATCGCGTTTTCGTGCGGTGAATTCGTCAACTCGTTCGTGCTGGCAAAGATGAAAATCATGACCGGCGGAAAGTGGCTGTGGTCGCGCACCATCGGCTCGACTATTTTCGGCGAGGGCGTCGATTCGATATTGTTTTATCCACTCGCATTCTACGGCACCGGTATCATTCCCGACGACAAGCTGCCGACGGTGATGCTTGCCCAGTTTGTCACCAAGGTCGCGGTGGAAGTGGCGTTCACGCCATTTACCTACAAGATTGTCGGCTGGCTGAAGCGGGTGGAGAATGAAGACTTCTATGACCGCCACACCGACTTCACGCCATTCTCATTGAAGGCTTGAAACGATCGCGCGCGCAACGCGTCGGACTAGGCCTCAACGCCCAGCGTCGCCGCGCAATTCCAGCAGAGCTCGAATTCCCCCGGATTCTGTTCACCGCAGGTGTGGCAATTGCGCGTAATGGTCGATACCGGCCGGGTTTCGTATTCGGCAATCACTGAGCGGGCGTGCTGCTCCTGGTGTTCCTGGGCGATCCACACTTGCGGGTAGGCCGAACCCAGGGCCAATTCGCCCATCGCGGCCATCGCATGTTCGTTGAACACGTGCACCACGACGCCGGACCGGGTCAGCAGATCGCGGACCAGATAGGCTTCCGCCAGATTGCGCGCCGTATAGATTCGCTTCATGCGCACATCATCGCACGGACGCCAGAAACGAAAAAGGCCGCAAGGTCTCCCTTGCGGCCTCGCGTACCGTCACGTCTTCAGAAATCGTACGACACGACCGCCGTGACGCCGTCCTGCTTTTCATTGCTCTTGCTGGAGATGTTGGTGTACACCACCGACAGTCCGACGCGCTCGGCCAGCTTGCCTTGCACGCCGATGTTGGTCGTGACCCACGAAGGGTCAGCACGGTAGGCCGGGATATCGTAGGTATTGCCTGCCGTGACGCTGACCGGATTGGCGGATACGAAACGTTCCTCGCTGATGGCGTCCTGCTCGAATGACACGCGCGCAAACGGTGTCCAGTTACCGAACTTCATGGAAGCGCGCACACCGCCGCCATAAACCCGGGTGCGATGGTTCTGCTCGGAGATGTTGAGATTGGCGGACCCGGCGCCGGCTTCGGTGAAGGCATTTACCGTCACGATCTGCGAGGTGACGGAAACGAATGGCCCGATGCTGAGCTTGTCCCACATGAAATCGTAGCCACCGGTGAGGCTGGCGGAAGCGTTGGCGCCCTTGGTGCTGGCGGTGGCGGTACGCGTCACCTGGCCCAGCTTGATCTGGCGCTGGATGTTGTCGTACTTCACGTCGGAGAACGTGCCCATGAAGTTGGCATACCACGGGCCTGACTGGACGCCGCCAAAAACGGAGAGTGCGGTTTCATTAAGTTCGAACTGGCCGACACCGCCCATGCTGGCATCATTCTTGGTGCCGCCGATGGCCACGCCAATGGTGACGCCTTCGCCGGCGCGCATTGTGATGCCGGCGGTGAATGCCTGATTCTCGGTATCGGTTTGCGGGCTCAAGGAATTCTGGCTGATTTCGAACTTGCTGCTGTCGCCGGCAGCAAATGCCGATATCTGACCGACCTTGGCCGTCTGCCCCAGGCGCAATCCCTCATCGAGCGTGCGGGCGTGGGCGGCGCGCGAGGAAAGTGGCACTTCCGCCATGACGGAATAGGCGTTCGGGCCGTCGATCAGGGATTTGACGAAATCAGCAATGATGGCGTGCGCAGCGGTCGTCGGATGAACGGGGTCGGCGAACAGGTACGAGCCCGCGGCTCCTGACGGAATGTTTGCCGCAGAACAGGTAAGCGATGAACTGCCAATGGGCAGGCAGGCTGGCGTTGTGACGTTGGTAAACCCGTAGGCCGACGGATTCGCGCGAATTTCATTGAGAAGCGCAAATGAGTCCACCGGAATGACCTTGATATTCGAAGATTTCAGGCCGGTTAAAAGCGACGTGTTGTATCCGGCGCTCAGCGCCGAAACCGTTGCGGCAGTCGCACCTCCGGCAAAAGCGGGTGTTGCGCCGATATCGGGTAAAGCGAATACCAGAATATAGCGCGCACCGGCAGCCTGCAATCGGGCGACTTGCGCAACCTCTGCACCCGCAATCACGGGCAGGTTGGCCTGCAACTGCGCCTGGGTAATGGAGCCGCCCAAGAATCCTTCAAGCTGGGAAAAGAGATCGTTTGCGCCGAACCAAACGCTGTACAGGGCGTTCGGATTGGCCACGCCGCCGGACGTCGTCAGGTATTCACCTATCTGGGTCGCCGACGGTCGCTGCGTACCGCCCGGGCCAAGCCGGCTTGGCGGCGCATTTCCCACGACCTGCATGCCGCCCTGTGCATAGTTGCCGCCGCCTGCATTGCTCGGCGCGCCGTTGCCGCCATAGTATCGCGCGATGGTCTCGGACCAGACGGGCCCGGGATTGGTCGTAAAACGACCGACGTTCGCGGCCCCCGCAGCGCCGATAAGCGGCACCAGTCCGGGACGGTAGTAACCGGCGTCGGTCAGTGAATCACCGAAAAAATAAACTCCGTTGAATGTGACGGCACTGGCCGTAGCTGCGCTCATGGCCAGTGTCGCGCCAACCAGCGTGGGTATCAGACGTTTTTTGAGGGACATGGAAGCTCCTAGCGAGGAATAAAAACAAGTTTCTTGTAGTTTTTTGGCAACACGCGAAGACGGTCGACCGGACACTGGGAGAAATCATGGCACAAACAGGGGTGAATCTCAACGAAATTGCCCCGTCGCGGCCGAAGTAGTCGCGTCCGTACAACAACGCGGGTTGGGGAAACAGGGAGTTGCTAGTAGACCCGCCGATCGAGGTGCGCGTCGTGCAGGATGGTTGTCGCCAGTTCCTCGATACTTTTCGTGGTGGAGTTCAGATAGGAGACGCCGGCATTGTTCATCAGCATCTCCGCGGCCTGCACTTCCCACTTGCAATTGGCGATCGACGCGTACTTGCTGTCGGGTTTCCGTTCCTGGCGGATCTGATGAAGGCGATCCGGCATGATCGTCAAGCCCCAGACCTTGTGCTTGAGCGGCAACAAGGAAGGCGGCAACTTCATCTTCTCGAGATCTTCGGGAATCAACGGATAGTTGGCGGCCTTGACGCCGAATTGAAGCGCCATGTACAGGCAGGTCGGCGTCTTGCCGCTGCGTGAGACGCCGACCAGGATGATGTCCGCTTCGGCCAGGTTGCGATTGGTGATGCCGTCATCGTGAGCCATTGTGTAGTTCACAGCTTCAATGCGGTGGTTGTAATCCTTGAAATTGCCGGCAGAGTGGCTGCGTCCCACGGCGTGGGCCGATTTCACCCCGAGCTCGGCCTCCAGCGGCACGATGAAGCGGTCGAACAGGTCGAGCACCATGGCATTGGCCTTGGACATTTCCGTCCGCAGTTCATTGGACATCAACGAGGTGAATACCAGCGGGCGCTTGCCCGAATCGGCCCGCGCCACTTCGACCTGGTTGAGCGCATCGCGGATCTTGTCCAGATTGTCGATGAACGGCAGCGTAATCCGGCGAAATTCGACGTTGTCGAACTGGGTCAGGAGTGAATTCCCCAACATTTCAACAGTGATTCCGGTGCGGTCGGAGATGAAAAAGGCGGTACGGCGATTGGGCATGGCTTGCGTCTCAACGTGACGATGGGGTCAGCTATAATTCTATCCTTATTCCGCACTGCAACATTTCCCCGATTTCGCTCAATCACTCGTCAATCCCTCGTCATTCTCCTTAGCGGCTGCCCACATGTCCAATGCGACCCCTGTTTCTGCGTCCCCGTTTGTATTGCCCCTGGCTGAGCTTCGCATGGACGATGTCGACACGGTCGGCGGCAAGAATGCGTCGCTGGGAGAGCTGATCAGCCAGCTGTCAAAGGCCGGGGTTCGCGTGCCGGGAGGATTTGCCACCACGGCGGAAGCGTTCCGGGCGTTCCTGAACCACAATGGCCTCACGGAGAAGATCAACGCCGCGCTCGAATCACTGAATGTCGATGACCTGGAAGCGTTGTCGAAAACCGGGGCGATGGTGCGTGAATGGGTCGCCGCCGCACCCTTTCAACCGGCACTGGAATCGCAGATTCGCGATGCGTATGCGGCGCTGACCGAGGGTAACCCCGGCGTTTCGTTTGCGGTCCGCTCATCGGCCACCGCCGAGGATCTGCCCGATGCCTCTTTCGCGGGCCAGCAGGAGACCTTTCTAAATATCAAGGGAATCGACCACGTTCTGGAAGCGATCCGGCACGTGTTCGCCTCGCTATACAACGACCGGGCGATTTCGTATCGCGTTCACAAGGGTTTTGTCCATGCCGATGTGGCCTTGAGCGCCGGCGTGCAGCGCATGGTTCGATCCGATACCGGCGCGGCCGGCGTGATGTTCACCATGGACACGGAATCCGGATTTCGCGAAGTCGTTTTCATCACGTCCAGCTACGGACTGGGCGAAATGGTGGTGCAAGGCGCCGTCAACCCCGATGAGTTCTATGTCTCCAAGCTGTGCCTGAAAAATGGCAGGCCCGCCGTGTTGCGGCGCGGGTTGGGTACCAAGGCGCAAAAAATGATCTTTGGCGCCGCCTCGTCGGCCGGCAAATCTGTCGAGACCTTGCCGGTCGCGCCCGCCGAACGCGAACGTTTTTCGTTGACCGATGCGGAAGTCGAGGAACTCGCCAGGTATGCGGTGGCGATCGAGGCGCACTATGGCCGGCCCATGGATATCGAATGGGGCAAGGAAGGAACAACCGATGGTGGCGACGGTAAACTCTATATCCTGCAGGCGCGCCCGGAAACCGTGAAATCGCAAGAAACCCGCGCCGATACGCTGACGCGCTACCGGATGACCGGGCAGGGTGAAAAAATCGCCGAAGGCCGTGCCATCGGCGGCAAGGTCGGCCAGGGACCAGCACGGATAATCAAAGATGTGAATGAAATCAGCCGTTTCCAGGACGGGGATGTCATTGTCACTGACATGACCGACCCGAACTGGGAGCCGGTGATGAAGCGCGCCTCGGCCATCGTCACCAACCGTGGTGGCCGCACCTGTCATGCCGCCATCATCGCCCGTGAACTGGGCGTGCCGGCGGTGGTCGGCTGCGAGAATGGCACCGAGGTCGTCGTCGAAGGCGAAATCATCACCGTTAGCTGCTGCGAAGGCGACAACGGCAATATTTATCGCGGCAAAGTGGGCTTTGAAGTGCAGACCATCGCGCTCAATAACATGCCGGCGATCCCGGTCAAGATCGCCATGAATGTGGGCAACCCGGAGCTGGCATTCGATTTTGCGCAATTGCCGAATGAAGGCGTCGGTCTCGCCAGGCTGGAATTCATCATCTCCAACACCATCGGCATTCATCCCAAGGCGTGCCTTGAATATGAGCGCCTGCCGATGGACCTGAAAGAGCAGGTGGCCAAGCGCTCGCGCGGCTACGCCAATCCGGTCGAGTTCTACACCAAGAAAATGATCGAAGGCGTGGCCACCATCGCCGCCGCCTTCTGGCCGAAGAAGGTCATCGTGCGCCTCTCCGATTTCAAGTCAAACGAGTACCGGAACCTGATCGGCGGGCCGCGCTATGAACCCACCGAGGAAAATCCGATGCTGGGGTTTCGCGGCGCGTCACGCTACATTTCTACGTCGTTCCGCGAGTGCTTCAAGCTCGAATGTGAAGCGATGAAGTTCGTTCGCGACACCATGGGCCTGGCCAATGTCGAACTGATGGTGCCCTTTGTTCGCACGTTGAAAGAGGCGGATGGGGTGCTGGAGATCATGAAGAATTTCGGACTGGAGCGTGGCAAGAATGATTTGCGGATCGTGATGATGTGCGAGATTCCGTCAAATGCCATCCTCGCCGAAGAATTCCTCAAGCGATTCGACGGCTTTTCGATCGGCTCGAATGACATGACGCAGATGACGCTGGCGCTCGATCGCGATTCAGGCTTGGTGATGGATGCCTTCGATGAACGCGACCCCGCGGTGAAGCGCATGCTGAGCATGGCGATCCAGGCCTGCCGCAAGGAGAAAAAATACGTCGGCATCTGCGGTCAGGGGCCGAGCGATTTTCCGGACCTTGCCGAATGGCTGATGAAAGAGGGGATTGAATCGATGTCGTTGAATCCGGACTCGGTGGTGGAAACCTGGCTGTATCTGGCGAAAGTCCAGTAATCCCATGCTGCATTGGCAGTTTGCGAGATTCGACGATTTACCGATTCTCGACTGGTATGCCGCATCGGCCGCGCGCATCGAAGTATTTGTGATGGAACAGAATTGCCCATTTCAGGACAACGACGGGGCAGATATTCAGTCATGGCATCTGCTGGGCTGGGATGATGGAGAGGGCCAACGTGAACTCGCCGCCTACTGCCGCATCGTCGATCCGGGTATCAAGTTTGACGAGCCGTCGATCGGGCGAGTCGTGACACCGCGTTCGTTCCGGTCGAAGGGCTACGGAAGAGTGTTGATGGCTGAAGCTGTGCAACGCCACCAGAGTCTCTATCCCGGCCAGCCGAATCGCATCGGCGCGCAACAGCGGCTGGAGAGGTTTTACGAGGACTTTGGATTCAGAACCGTCTCGGCGATGTATATGGAAGACGGAATTCCCCATGTGGAAATGCTGCGTGACCCTTGACGAATTGTCATTCTGACCCCGGGGTTTATCCGGGGGAAGAATCTGGCGGAGTAAACCGTGCTGGACCGAAACTACTACGTCTACATCCTTTCCAGCAAGAAACGCGTGCTATACATCGGTGTGACAAACAACCTTGAGAAGCGCCTTTGGCAGCACAAACACCATTTGATTCCAGGATTCACGGCACGATACAACGTGGATCGATTGGTCTACTTCGAACACACCAACAGCATCGAAGCGGCAATTGAAAGAGAAAAGCAACTGAAGGGCTGGTTACGCGCGAAGAAAATCGCGTTGATTGAATCGGTAAATGCGTCATGGGCTGAACTATCAGCGAAGTGGAATTTGCCAGATTCTTCGTCGCAGGCTCCTCAGAATGACAGACATATTTAGAACGAGGTCGAAATGAACAAACAACTTTCCGGAAAATCTGCCGTCGTCACCGGTTCAACCAGCGGCATCGGCCTTGGCATCGCGCGCGCGTTTGCCGGCGCCGGCGCCAACATCATGCTGAACGGGTTTGGCGATGCGGCTGAGATCGAGAGCATTCGTTCCAGCCTGGCCTCGGAACACGGCGTCACGGTCGCCTACTCGGGGGCGGACATGAGCAAGCCTGCCGACATCACGGCCATGGTCGCCGAGGCGCAAAGGTTGTTCGGCAGCCTCGACATCATCGTCAATAACGCCGGCATCCAGTTTGTCGCCCCGGTCGAGGAGTTTCCGCCGGAACGATGGGACGCGATCATTGCCATCAACCTGTCGTCGGTGTTCCACGGCACGCGCGCCGCCGTCCCGGGCATGAGGGCCAGGAACTGGGGGCGCATCATCAATATCGCCTCGGCGCATGGGCTGGTGGCCTCGCCGAATAAATCCGCTTATGTCGCGGCCAAGCACGGGGTGGTGGGCTTCAGCAAGTCGGTGGCACTGGAACTGGCCGAGACCGGCATTACTGTGAATTCCATCTGCCCGGGCTTTGTCCTCACGCCGCTGGTGGAAAAGCAGATCGTCGACCTGGCGGCACAAAAGAACCTGCCGCGCGAGACGGTGATCCGCGATGTGCTGCTGGCGCCGCAGCCGTCGAAACAATTTGTCACTATCGAACAGGTCGCGGCGCTGGCGCTGTTCCTCGCCTCGGATAACGCGCAATCGATTACCGGCAGCGCCTATTCGATCGACGGCGGCTGGACCGCCCGCTAAGGCGCTAAGGCGACCGATGATCCAGAAGGCAATACGCCGGGTGCTGGTGACGGGTTTTACGCCATTTGGCGGGGAGGCCACCAATCCGTCATGGGAAATCGTCAGGGCGCTTCCCGACACATTGGCCGGTTACAGCATCGAAAAACTCAGGGTGCCGACCGAGTTCGGCCGGGCCATCGAAGTCGCGGAAAAGGCCATCGACAAATGGCAACCGCAATTGGTGCTGTGTTTCGGCCAGGCCGGCGGGCGCTCGCGCATGAGCGTCGAGCGCGTCGCGATCAATGTCGACGACGCGCGCATCGCCGACAATGCCGGCAGGCAACTGATCGATGAGCCGATTCGCCGCAATGCACCGGCCGCTTATTTCTGCACGGTGCCGGTGAAGGCCATGGTGGCGGGCATGGCGCGCGCCGGCGTGCCGGCCGAAGTCTCGAACAGCGCCGGCACCTTTGTCTGCAACCACCTCATCTACGGCGTGCTTCACCATATTGCGGGCAAGGGGTATGCAACCCGCGCCGGCTTCATTCACGTGCCATTCGTGGAAACGCAGATTGTCGAGCGGCCCGATACGGCGGCGCTGTCGCTGGCGACCATGATCACCGGCGCCAAAGCGGCGATAATGGCGGCAGTCCGCAACAAGACAGATTTGAAACTGGTGGGTGGCGCGCTCGATTGAGCCGTGTCCCGCCTGCCCTTACCGGAGCAGAAAATGAGCAAGTCGAAAGTTTACGCGGACGCCAAGTCCGCCCTGTCAGGAATTCTCCATGACAACATGACCATCGCCGCCGGCGGTTTCGGCTTGTGCGGCATACCCGAGAATCTGATTGGCGCGCTGGTGGAAAGCGGTGTGACTGGCCTCACCATTGCCGGCAATAACGCCGGAGTCGATGACTTCGGCATGGGGCTGTTGCTGAAGACGCGGCAAGTGAAAAAAGTGATCGCGTCGTACGTCGGCGAAAACAAGGAGTTCGAGCGCCAGGTCCTGGCCGGTGAACTGGATTTGCAACTGGTCCCGCAGGGCACGCTGGCGGAAAAATTCCGTGCCGGTGGTGCCGGAATCCCCGGCTTTTATACCCGCACGGCATTCGGCACCAAGCTCGCCGAGGACAAGCACACCCATAACTTTGCCGGCAAGGAGTACGTCCTTGAGGAAGCGATCCATGCCGACGTCTCGATCGTGAAAGCGTGGAAAGGCGACAAGGCCGGCAACCTGGTCTATCGCAAGACTTCGCGCAATTTCAATCCGATGATCGCCACCTGCGGCAAAGTGACGGTCGCGGAAGTGGAAGAACTGGTGGAAATCGGTGAACTCGATCCGGACCAGGTTCATACCCCGGGTATTTTCATCGATCGCATCATCCAGGGCGCCAAGTTCGAGAAACGCATCGAATTCCGTACTGTGTCCGGCGCGGCCGCGTCGAAGAAGGATTCGCCGATACGCGATTTGATGGCCAGGCGCGCCGCGAGGGAATTGCGCGATGGCTATTACGTCAACCTCGGCATCGGCATCCCGACGCTGGTCGCCAATCACATCCCGGCAGGCATGACAGTGCATCTGCAGTCGGAGAACGGGCTGCTCGGCATCGGGCCGTTTCCGACCGAAGACAACGTCGATCCCGATCTCATCAACGCCGGCAAGCAGACCATCACCACCATCGCCGGCTCCAGTTTTTTCTCCAGCGCGGACTCCTTCGGCATGATCCGCGGCGGGCATATCGATCTCTCCATCCTCGGCGGACTCGAAGTGGATGTGAATGGCGACCTGGCCAACTGGATGGTGCCAGGCAAGATGGTCAAGGGGCCGGGCGGCGCCATGGACCTGGTGTCGGGCGTCAAGCGTGTGGTGGTGCTGATGGAGCATTGCTCGAAGGACGGCGCCTCGAAGATCCTCAGGAAATGCACGCTGCCACTGACCGGCAAGGGCGTCGTGAATCTCATCATCACCGACCTGTGCGTGTTCGAAGTCAAGCCGCTGGTCGGGCTGACGCTGATCGAATTGCATCCTGGCGTCACGCTGGAAGAAGTGAAGGCAAAAACCGCGGCGGATTTTCTCGTCGCGCTGTAATCATGCGCCGACCGATTGGCCCCTCGGCGTGCCGCGTTCAATAGTCCAGGTTCCGGAGCGGGAAGGATGAACACCCAACGCAACTACGCGCCGACGTTTTACGCGTGGATGTCGGTCATCACCTCGGTCGTGACCATCAGCCTCAAGTTCGGCGCCTGGTGGATCACGGATTCGATCGGCCTGCTGTCGGATGCGATCGAATCGCTGGTGAATCTCGCCGCCGCGCTGGTGGCGCTCTGGACGCTGCACTACATATCCGCTGGTGCCGACGACGACCATAACTTCGGCCACGAGAAGGCCGAGTACTTTTCCAGCGGCATCGAAGGCAGCCTGATCTTCGTGGCGGCCATCGCCATCATTATCAGTGCGATGCCCCGGTTGATCGAGCCGACGCCGCTCGGGCCGCTCGGCCTCGGCCTGGTGCTGTCGGTGCTGGCGGCCGGCGCCAATGCGCTGTGTGCCTGGTTTCTTCTGAAGGGCGCGCGCGCCCATCGGTCGATCACATTGGAAGCCGATGCGCACCACCTGATGGCGGATGTCTGGACAACCGCGGGCGTCATTGTCGCCGTGCTGCTGGTGCCGGTGACCGGCTGGTGGCGGCTGGATCCGATCGTGGCGGTGGTGGTCGCCGTGCAAATTCTCTGGACCGGCTGGCGGCTGATCAAGCGCTCATTTGACGGACTGATGGACAAGGCAATCCCGGAAGCCGAGCGCGACGTGATCGTTAAGGTGCTGGATACCCTGCGGCACGAAGGCTGCGACTACCATGCCCTGCGCACCCGCCAGGCCGGCCGCAAGCACTTCATCGACGTCCATATCCTGGTGCCGGGCACGATGAGCGTTCAGGCCGGCCACGATCTGGTCGAGCGCATCGAAAATGAAATCCATGTGCAGGCGCCCAATGTGGAAGTGCTGACGCATCTGGAGCCGCTGGAGGATCCACGGAGCTGGGACGATCCAAAGAATCCGCTGGCGGGGAGCTAATCCCAATTCTCATTGGTTAGTGAAATTGTGCAGGTTGGGTCAGGCGAAGCCGTAACCCAAAAACCAATGGCTGAAACAGGCAAGTCTGTTAACCGACATGGGCAATTGCAATGCGGGCATCGCGACCTGCTCCCGCGAATCCTCGTCAATTGCGACGCATCAGCATTTCGTCAGACTCGATCTGGAAATCTTCTGTCTGGCCGGGCAATGCCAGCGTAAAGCCCAGCCGCTCCAGCAGGCGCAGCGAGCGCTGATTGCTTTGCTTTAGCACGGCGTAAAAGCCTCGTACGCTGTGATGTCCAGCAAGCTCAACCATCATCGCCTCAACCGCGTGCCGCGCCAGGCCGCGACCCCAGTAGTTGCTGGACAACACATAGGCAACGGCCGCGCGGCCGTCCGGCTCGATCGTCGCCTGGACATAGCCGATGAGCCCGCCATCCGCCAGGCGGATGACCCAGTTCAACCATTGTTCATCGCCGTCCGCCGACAGTCTTGTTTCCAGTTTTGTGAACCGGGTGCGCAACCACGCCGGGGATGACGGCGGCTCGTTCTCGATTTCGTAAATCGCCGGGTCGCTGAGCACTGAAAACATTTCCTCCGCGTGCGCGGCGACCTGCGGTTCCAGCACAAGACGCCCGGCCGTGATAACCCGCATGGCAGGCAGAACTTTGAGGGGGACGCTGCCAGTGGCCACGCTACAGCAACTCGCGGATCGTTGCCGGTACCGATTGCAGCAACATCAGGTCGAGAAAATTGGCCGCGTTGGCGGGCGGCCAGCCGCGCGCGGGCTGGGCGGCGCCTTCATCCACCGGGAAATACTGTGCAGACGTCCCGAGGGGATAGGCCTCACATGACGCGCCGGCATACCGGGCATAGAAGCGCTGTAACGGTTTCTCGGGCGCTTGCCAGCCGGAACCACGGAGTTCGCCACGATTCCAGATTTTTCGCTGCTCGTGAATCGTCAGTTGCCGCTGCACGCGAAGTTCCAGCACCACGCCGCCATCCTCGGCCAGCATGCGCGGCGCGCTTTCTTTCCATCCCGCCCGTGGTTCGGCCCAGTTGGCTTCAGCGATGCGTTTCTGCCAATGCGCGATCGCTTCGGCCGTCATGTCGGTGGCGGGAGTGCAGGCAGCGATGGTCGCCTCGATTGCGCGGCCCACCCGTTTCGGCGTCGGCGCGCTGATGCACCATGCCAGTATGGCCACACCGCCGGCGATTGCCGTGCCGACCAGGAGCCGCCAACGCCGCGCCGCCGTCATCTGGCGTTGATTCGCCACCAGTGCCAGCAGGCAGCCCAGCACCACCCCGCCCGGCCCGGTGAAAAAGATGCCGATAATCGGCGCGATGTTCGAATCCGGCAGGAAGGCGATCGGCCCGAAGAAGCCGGCGGTGAAACCGGAAAGGCCGATCAGCAGCGGCCATAACAGGAACGGGGGGGATGCGCGAGGTGCGGTGTTTTTCAATGCATCCCTTCAATCCGCCGGAGTAAGTGGTGCGGCTATCCGAACTGAAATCCCACCATGTCGGGAAACGTGGGCAACTCGCATTCCTTTGCCTAAGAGTCAAAGTCTAGCGCCAGCGCGGCATTCAGGCCAGAAATGCTCGAAACGCCCCGCCAGTGCTGGAGTTTACCTTGACGGAAACTAGGGTCTGAGCGCATGAATCAGATCGAGATAATCTTCGCGATCCGACCCCAGGTAGCCTCGACGGATCAGGCAATCCAGCGCGACCAGCACCGCATCGACGGTGAAGTTTTCCGGTTTCTTTTCAAGCATGCTCACCAGTTCCGCAATCGGCATACAGGTGAATTCGGCGACTTCGCCGTCCTGGTTGGCGGGGATGAAACTCTCCGGCAGGACGAGGTCGTGGACGAAAATGAT
Source organism: Betaproteobacteria bacterium (assembly GCA_031404095.1). Taxonomy (GTDB): domain Bacteria; phylum Pseudomonadota; class Gammaproteobacteria; order Burkholderiales; family Usitatibacteraceae; genus UKL13-2. Next base: position 14,027 of record JANNGY010000281.1, read on the forward strand.
TTCGTTGTGCAGGCCTTCCTCGACTTCGCGTTTGCAGCGCACCGCCCCCGCGCCCTTGGCGGTGCGCGCCAGGTCGCCGGCGATGCCGGCCTCTTCAAGGCTCTCCTTGATCAGCGTCTCAATGGGCGTCATTCCGCGCGCGATGCGGCCCGCCACCAGGTTGTCGAGCTTGCCGGGATCGATCGATTTGCTTTCCGCACGCCGGCCGATCCACATGCACGGTACGCCGTCGCGAACGGTGAGGCCATTGAGGTGCGAGGCATACACCGTCAGGCCGAAATGTCGGGTGGCTGCGCGCTCAATATGAAACAGCGGCGGCGAATAGAAAGTCTCACAGGCCGTGACCAGCTCGCCGCGCCATCCGGAGATCACCGTTTGCGCGGCCAGCGATTCCACCACCTCGGCAATGGCCGCGCTGCGGTGTTCCGGCGTCTCAAAATGCCCAAGCATGCCGACGCCGCGCGGCCGCACCGTGAAATATTCCGGCCATTCTTCCAGTCGTTCGGCGAAGGAGCGCTTCATCCAGCCGGCAAGAATTCCGTCCACCGTGAACGGCAGCAATGAATCCGCAGGATCGAAGATGCAAGTGGTCTTGACGAATTCGGCGAGGGTCCTATGCATGAATATCGAAGCGCGCTTGAGCTATGATCATGGTTACCATCTTGCCAGCAATGGTATCGCAATCCCGCGTTCCACGCCCGTCGTCCGGGCCCTGCATGACCGGTCGATGAGCGTCACGTCCGGCATTTGTGGTCCGGCACATTGCGGGTTTCAAGCTGCAGTCGCATGATCCCGGTTGCGACGACGCAATCGTTGCCATGTATTTGCGGACCAATCATTGAACACTCGGAGCAACAAATGAAGGTGATTGTCATGGGCGCCGGCATCATCGGCACCGCCAGTGCCTGGTACCTTGCCAAACAAGGGCACGAAGTGACCGTCATCGACCGCCAGCCGGGTGCCGGACTCGAGACCAGCTTTGCCAACGGCGCGCAGATTTCGGTTTCGCAATCGGAGCCGTGGGCCGCGCCCGGCGCGCCGTTCAAGGTGATGAAGTGGCTGATGAAAGATGACGCGCCGCTGCTGTTCCGTCCGCGGCTGGAGTGGCACCAGCTGTCGTGGGGCATGCGCTTCATGATCGAATGCCTGCCCTGGCGGTTTCGCCACAACATTCGCGAGATGGTCAACCTCGGGCTGTACAGTCGTGAGGCCCTGCACGAACTCAGGCAGGAAACCGGCATCCAGTATGACCAGTTGTCCAGGGGCATTCTGCAGTTCTACACCAGCGAGGAAGATTTCCTCGCCGCACAGGAAGCCTCGAAGCTTCTCCTGCAATACGGCATTGATCGCGAAGTGAAGACCGCCGACGAGGCGATCGCCATCGAGCCCGCGCTGAATCACATTCGCGACCGGCTGGCGGGCGCCACGTTTGCGCCAACCGACGAATCCGGCGACGCGCATGTCTTTACCAAAAATCTCGCGGCCCTTTGCGCCGCAAATGGCGTCAAGTTCAAGTACGGCGCGATGGTCGAAGCCATCGAAGCCGAACACGGCAAGGTGACCGGAATCCGCCTGAGGCATTCCACCGGTCACACCGAAACCGATGTGGCCGATGCCTATGTCTGCGCGATGGGCAGTTACAGCTACCTCATGTTGAAACCGATCGGCATCACCATCCCGGTATATCCGGCGAAGGGTTACTCGGCCACGCTTTCCACCGAGGGCTTCGAGGGCGCACCGACCGTGAGCCTCACCGACGAAGCAATGAAAATCGTGTTTTCGCGCCTCGGCAATCGCCTGCGCATCGCCGGCACGGCCGAACTCGACGGCTACAGCACCAGCCTGTCGATGATTCGCACCGAGGCACTGGTGAAACGCGCGCGCGAACTGTTTCCGAATGCCGCCGACTACGACAATCCGGTGTACTGGACTGGCCTGCGTCCTGCCACGCCTTCCAACTGTCCGTTGATCGGGCGAACGAAGATGCCGAATCTGTTTCTCAATACCGGCCATGGAACGCTGGGCTGGACGGAGGGTTGCGGTTCCGGGCGGGCATTGGCGGACCTGGTGTCGGGGAAGAAGCCGGAGGTGGATTATCAATTTCTGCAGTGAGGCATTTCCCCTTTTTCAAAGCATCTTTTTGCCTTCAGCGAAAATCCCTCCCAACCTCCCTTTAAAAAGGGAGGAGGACGTCACCAAATTGCTGCGTCCCCCTTTTTAATGGGGGATTGAGGGGGATTTTCGGTGTTGGCAGTGAGTTGCAATATCAATTTACAGAGGCCAAAAGCCCCTCGCATCGCTCTCCTCTTCCAATGAAACGTGAAGCGTGCCGATCGAGCAACAGAGTATTTCCACGAACCTTCCCGATACCCCAATGACTACCTTGTCCCTCACCGATATCCGGTCCGCGCGCGACGTACTGAAAGGCCACATCGCCAACACCCCGTGCCTGCACTCGCGCACGCTGTCCGAGATCACCGGCGCCGAGGTGTACCTCAAGTTCGAGAATCACCAGTTCACCGCGAGCTTCAAGGAACGCGGCGCGCTCAACAAGCTGGCGTCGCT
>JANNGY010000282.1:0-2185 GCA_031404095.1 Betaproteobacteria bacterium
ATTCGCCCCATGACGTGTTGGCGGAAATCACCCGAGACATAACCGATGCGCAAGCGTTGATCCGCGGCCCGATGCGATAGCAGGGGCACCTTGGCCGGCAGGCTGGCCGCTACGGCGTGGTCGTATCGGCGATAACAGGAAAGCAGGTCGCTGCGGCTCAAGTCGAAGTACTGGATCATGCCCAGGACAGGCGCGAATTGTTCAGGCGTGAAACGGGCGAACGGCCAGGTCAGGGCCAGTGAAAGATAGCGTTTCTCGCACTGGTGATCACCCATCGGTCGACAAAGGGCAAGGCCGGCTACCACCAATTCCGGGGTCAGTTCCCCCGCACTTTCCCAGTCGAGAAAGGCCTGGATGGCCAGCTCCAGTTGTCCCATGCCAAGCAAACCGCGGTACAGCGCATCCCACGCATCGCTATGCGCAGGATTGCCTGCCACGGCCTGACGGAACGCATCGATTGAGGCTTCCCGTTCACCCCTCGCCTGCAACATGATCGCGAGGTTGTAACTTGCTTCGGCCAGCGCCGGATTGAGGGTCAGGGCCTGTTTGTAGGCGTCGATGGCCGCATTGTCATTCTTCAGCGCCTTCAGAACGTTGCCAAGATTGTTGTAGCCAGCAGCCAACTGTGGATTGAGTTGCACTGCGCGCGCATACATCTCGGCGGCCTCGGGTAGGCGCTGAAGATGCTGGTACACCAACGCGAGGTTATAGCAGGCGGGCCACAGCTGCGGCGCGCGCGATAACAGCTTGGCATAACTTTGTGCCGCTTCGGCAAACCGGCTTGTTTGCTGTTGCTTCAGCGCGGTCTCAGCAAGGGCCCGCAGATCCGGGCTCAATTCGGACGCGATCATGGCAGATTTTCACGCTCATGACCGGGCAGCCAGCGATGGTTCAGGCGCACAAATCCATGGTCCCGGGTCTGTCCCCGAATGGTTACCAGCATTTCCCGCGTATCAAACAGCCGCAGGCCATGCACATCCAGCGTGTGCGCACGCAATCGATACATGCCGGGCAGCAGTGGAATGGCGGTGAAATTGACACGGAAACCAAACCGCCGTGCTGCAAGCCGGGTGGCCGTGAAACCGGCATCGTTGGAAAATGTGCCAAATACCGGGGTGCCGTCCATCCGCGTTGCGCCGACCATGACGACACCTGGGTCGTCGTCCACACTGGTGAATATTCCGCACAGCGAAATGTCATCACCCATGTCAAAGGCATCGCACGGATTCCCGTCGCCGCCTTCGGTCCAGAGGGTCTCCATCAGCGGATAAGGGGCGCCTGTTGACGGAGCCGGCACGGGTGCGAGTTCGCGATAACTCTTGGCTTCATGATAGGCAAGGTATGCTTGAGTGATCGCAAAGGCCTCGCCTTGTTGCCTGACCCGTCCCGCGTGAATCCAGATGGCTTTCTGGCAGAGCGACTGAATGTGGTACATGCTGTGCGAGCACAGCAGCAAGGTGCCACCGCGCGCGCGAAAATTTTCCATCCAGCGCAGGCATTTTTTCTGAAACGATTCGTCGCCGACGGCGAGTACTTCGTCGGTAACCAGCAGGTCGGGAGAAAGCGCCGTGGCCACGGCGAATCCGAGCCGCACCACCATGCCCGATGAATAGGTCTTAACGGGTTGGTCGATGTGCGAGCCAATATCTGCAAAGGCGAGAATATCGTCGATGCGGTCCCGCGTCTCGGCACGGCTCCAGCCCATCAGGGCGGAGGCGAGGAAGATGTTGTCGCGGCCGGTGTACTCGGGATGGAAGCCGGTACCCAGCTCAAGCAGGGCACTCACGCGCCCCTGCACGGCAAGCGTCCCGCGGGACGCTTTAACAACGCCGGCGATGATCTTCAGCAGCGTGGACTTGCCGGCGCCATTCTCGCCGATGATTCCCCATGATTCCCCGCGCGGAATGGCGAACGTGACGTCATCGATGGCCCGATAGTATTCGTGTACGGCGCGCCCCGACAGCAACTCAAAAATAGTCTGCAGGCGTCCGGACCCCGTGCGGATGATGGGGTAGTCCTTGCCTATGCCCTTGATGCGGACAAGATCATCTGAAACGGAGTTTGACACTGGGACAAGGCGTGAGGAGTTTAGGAACCCAATGCGGGTTCACCGGGCGGGGACTCAGGCGGCAATTATAAACGAGTGCCGCGAAGCGGCGGTGGCGAGGGTCGTCAGCCATGCCGA
>JANNGY010000283.1:0-3382 GCA_031404095.1 Betaproteobacteria bacterium
CGCGGCGCCGGACGACATTCGCGCCAATCGCATTACCGCCGACGGCCGCACCTTTCGCTTTGTCGACACGGAAACGCTGGCGTCGAATCCGGCGCAGGCGCCGGCCTTCCCTTCGCTCACCGGCGTGGTCGTGCCCGTCGGGGGCTACTTTGACGGCACGCTGAAAGCGGGTGTGTCGTTCGGCAGTGCCGCGTCGGGCTATCGCGCCGATAGCGGCACGCTTTCAGCACAAAGCGCCCATGTGCTGGTGGATGGTGCCAACGCCAATCGCTATCCGCCGCGCGCCGGCAGCGATGGCTTGTTGCTGGCAGGAGAAGTGTCGGCCCTGGCCGCGGAGGCGCTCAAGGTGGCCAACCGCGCCCGCGCCCAGATTCGCCGTCCCCTGGGCACGCAGGCGCAGGTCACCATCGCCATCGTCGATACCCGGGGCGAAGTCCTGGCGCTGGTGCGCACCCCCGACGCGCCAGTATTCGGCACCGATGTCTCGCTGCAAAAGGCGCGCACCGCCTTGCTGTTCTCGCACCCGAATACCGCCGCCGACCTGGCGGCGCTGCCACCCGCCAATTACATCGGCGCCGGCGGCAATACGGTCCCCGGCTTTCGCAGCTTTCCGCAATACGTCGCCGCCACGCGGCAATTCCTCGGCGACGCCACCGCGCTGGCCAATGGCCAGGCTTATTCGACTCGCGCCGTCGGCAATCTGGCGCGGCCGTTTTTCCCGGACGGCATTTTCGGCACCGAGGCCGGCCCGTTCAGCACACCCTACGCGAGCTGGAGTCCGTTTCATCTCGGCCTGCATCTCGACCTTTCGTACAACGCGATCATCGCCGCGGCGGGCGGATCAGATGCGGTCGGCTGCACCGGGCTCAGCCGGGCGAAGAACGGCATCCAGATATTTCCCGGCGCGGTGCCGATCTATCGCGGCAGCACGCTCATCGGCGCCATCGGCGTCTCAGGAGACGGCGTCGACCAGGACGACATGATCTCGTTCCTCGGGCTGGGCAACGCGTCGCGCATGCTGGGCGGCAGCATCGCCAATGCGCCGGCCGCGCTGCGCGCCGACAACCTGGCGCCGCGCGGCACCGGCACGCGCCTGCGTTATGTGCAGTGCCCGCAAGCGCCGTTCAACGACACGAGCGAACAGAATGTGTGCGAGGGCCTGTAACGTGTCGCACATGTTGCTCGTGTCACGCATGCGCCTGCTGGGCGCGGCGATGCTCGCCAGCGTGAGCGGTGCAAGCGTGGCACAGGCGGTCGGGGAATCGCCAGGCGCCGATGCCGACAAGAAAGCACCGCTGATCGAGCGCGAACGTCCCGGCAGCGTGCCGCTCAAGTACGATCTGCCGCCGATCGATCCGCGCCAGGTCGAGCCGCCATCACCTTTGCTGCCGCGGCAATCGGTGTCGGTGCCGGACCGCTGGCGCATCATGGATACGCTCGGTTTCAAGTTTCCGTGGTACGACCCCTACAACCATAACGTCTACAAGGGCGACAAGCCCTACGAGCCGTTTGCCAAATGGGGTCCGGACTGGTTCCTGTCGCTGTCGGCCATTTCCGACACGCTGTTCGAGACCCGGCGCCTGCCGACCCCGGTTGGCGCGCAATCGTCCGATCGCCCCGGCGCCAACAACCTGTTCGGCCGCGGCAGCCAATCGGTGTTCGTCGAGACTCTGATCCTGTCGGCCGCGGTCATCAAGGGCAATACCACTTTCAAGCCGCCGGATTACGAGTTCCGCTTCGTGCCTGCCATCCAGGTCAATCATGCGCGCATCGAGGAAGTACGCGGTCTGCGCATCGATCCGCGCGAGGGCACCTCGCGCACCGACCAGCATTTCGGCATCCAGGAAGCGTTCGCCGACGTGCATTTGCAAAACGTCTCCGATCGCTACGACTTCGACTCGCTGCGCGTCGGCATCCAGCCGTTCATTTCAGATTTTCGCGGCTTTATCTTCCAGGATGTGCCGGTGGGCGTGCGGCTGTTCGGCATCCGCGACAACAATATGTGGCAGTACAACCTCGGCTATTTCCGCCGCCTGGAAAAAGATACCAATAGCGGGCTCAACGATGTCAGCCAGCCGGTGCGCCGCGATCACGTGCTGGTGGCAAACGTGTTCCGCCAGGATTTCCCGGTGGTCGGCCACACCACCCAGGCCACCATCATCCACAACATCAATCGGGAAGCCGGCCGCGATTACTACGACACCAACGGTTTCCTGGTGCGTCCCGCGGTGCTCGGCGACGTGCGTCCGCACAATTACCAGGTGACTTATCTCGGCCTCAACGGCGATGGCCACTTTGGCAGTTGGAACCTGACATCGTCCCTTTATGCCGTCATCGGCAGCGATGACCGGAACCCGCTGGCCCAGCAGCGCCAGGACATTCGCGCCGGGTTTGCGGCGGCGGAACTGTCGCGCGATTTTTCCTGGCTGCGGGTGCGCGGCAACGCGCTGATCGCCAGCGGCGACAACAATCCATTCGACGAAAAGGCCACTGGCTTCGATGCGATCCTCGAGAACCCGCAGTTCGCCGGCGCCGACACCAGTTTCTTCATTCGCCAGGCGGTGCCGCTGATCGGCGGCGGCGGCGTGGCGCTGTCAGGCCGCAACGGTTTGCTGCCCTCGCTGCGCTCATCCAAGGATCAGGGGCAGTCCAACTTCGTCAACCCGGGACTCGCCTTGCTGGGCATGGGCGCCGATGCCGATCTCACGCCGCAATTGCGGTTACTCTCCAACATCACCAAGCTCAATTTCATCAATACGTCCTCACTTTCCGTGCTTCGCAACCAGGCGATCACCTCGACCGACCTGGGCGTCGATGTTTCCGTCGGCGCGCAATACCGCCCCTTCATGTCACAGAACTTTGTGCTCAATGCCTCGGCCGCGGCGCTGCTGCCGGGCAAGGGACTGAAACAACTCTATGACGAAGACAAGCGCGGGGCGCAGTATTCGATACTGGTTAACCTGCTGCTCGCTTATTGACATGAACTTCGACATTCACATGACAAACTCAAGCACCCGCGCGCCTCTCCGGGCACTTTCGGCCTGGAGGCCGCTCCAGTGCTTGATCTTGTCTTTCATGTGCATGTTTTCGGCGTCTGCTTTCGCCGCTACCGACAAAGCACAAGACATCAAGTACACCTCACATCCGCCCGCCCCCGAACGCCAGTCGGCGAAGGACGCCGAGCGCAAATCGGCCGGCTGCGTCACCTGCCATACTGGCACCGACCGCCACACCATGCATGCCAATCCGGGCGTGGTGCTCGGCTGCACCGACTGTCACGGCGGCGACGTGGCGATCGCGCGTCCTAAAGACTCCGAATACAAGGGAACGTATAGACACTAAATTGCGTGAATGGGTCAATGCCACACGTAAACGCGTAGGG
>JANNGY010000284.1:0-6376 GCA_031404095.1 Betaproteobacteria bacterium
ATCGCCGACGACGGCCAGAAGGCACTCGACTACCTGTTTGGCGCCGGCGAGCACGCCGGCCGCGACACCGACATCCAACCGGTGCTGATCCTGCTGGACCTGAAGCTGCCGAAAATTGAAGGGCTGGAGGTACTGAAGCGCATCCGTGCCGATCCGCGGACGCGGCGCATTCCGGTGGTGATACTCACGTCGTCCAGTGAGCAGCAGGATCTAGGCAGCGGCTACGACCTGGGCTCCAACAGTTACATCCGCAAGCCGGTCGATTTCCAGCAGTTTGCCGAGGTCATCAGGCAGGTCGGGCTTTACTGGCTGGTGATCAACCAGGCGCCGCCGAAGACTTGACTAACCTCCTGGGGCGGCGATACGCGGTGTGCGATTGGATTCCCGCATTCGCGCACCGGCGCTAACTTATTCCAAATCGCGTTAAAGAGTAGGTTGGGTTAGGCGAAGCCGTAACCCAACAGGCAATCGTTGAACTTGGCATATTTGTTGGGTTACGCCGCTTCGCGTCTAACCCAACCTACGCAAGGCATCAATGTCTTTTCTACTGTGAATTTGAATGAGTTGGCACATATGCACACTCGCGGGCATTACAGGGCTTAAGAACGCCGTTCCAAATGACAAATCACCGGCATTCGCACTTGTCATTGCCGCATGCAAATCGTGGCCGACTTTGCCAGCATGCGTTGCACAACACTGCAAAATTCAGCGGCTGAATTCGGCTTGAACAGCAACTCGCTGACGCCGGCATTCACGGCTTGCAAACGCAAATTGTCGGTAATGTAGCCGGACGCAATGGCGACGGGCATTGTCGGCGCGATGACGCGGGCTTCGAGCGCGACATCCAGTCCGGACAGCGTCGGCATGTTGAAATCGGTGATCAACAGGTCGAATTCCGCCGGCGCCGCACGCAGCATCTCGAGCGCCGCGCGTGCATCGGAAAACGCACTGACCTGATACCCTCGCCGCTCGAGCAACCGCTTGACCATAAACAACATGCCGCCGTCGTCGTCGATATAAAGGATATTTTGACCGCTACCCCTGACGCCCTGCGCACAAGTGCCGGCGTCTTTCTCGGGCGTCGGTTGCACTTTCGTTTCGGGAAAATACAGATCGAAGCGCGTACCCTGGTTAGGCTCGCTATGTATCAGAATCACCCCATCGTGATCGCGCATGATGCCGTGCACGACCGCGAGGCCAAGGCCGGTGCCCTCGCCGACCGGCTTGGTGGTGAAGAATGGTTCGAAAACACGCGCCAGCGTTGCGGGATCCATGCCCCGGCCGATGTCCTGTACCGAGAGGCGGACATAGGTTCCTGGCCGAAGATTGGGACTGGCGCCCGCCGATGCCCTGTCCAGCACCACCTTGCTGACGCGTATGGTGATGAGTCCCACCATGCCTTTCATGGCGTAGGTTGCGTTGGTTCCGAGATTGAGAATGATTTGGCCGATCTGTGTTTCATCCGCAAGCACCAGTGGCATGTCAGTGTCGCACCGGGCATCCAGGCTGATCTTCGGCGGCAACGTGGACCGCAGCAGCCGGGCGGACTCCTCGACGATGGGGCAGAGATCTATGGCACGCCGAAGCGCCGGTTCGCGACGGCTGAAGGCGAGTATCTGGCGCACGAGTTCCCTGCCGCGTTTGGCGGCGCGTTCGATTTCCCGAATGCTTTCGCGTGCAAGCGGATTGGTGGCGCTATCCTCCCTGGCCAAATCAGCGTTGCCGAGTATGCTGGCCAGTATGTTGTTGAAGTCGTGCGCGATGCCGCCGGCAAGCGTGCCGACCGCTTCCATTTTCTGCGATTCGCGCAGTTGCGTCTCAAGCTGTTCGTGTTCGCGCTCGGCCTGAAGGCGCTTGCTGATGTCGCTCGCCAGCACCAGCCGCGCGGGCGTGCCGTCAAAGCTGATGGCGTCCGACGAGACCTCGACGTCAATGACGGCCCCATCCTTGCGAGTGTGCCGCCAATGCCCGAAATGCTTGCTGTCGGGTGACTCGTCGCGCAATGATGCCATTAACGCCGGAACGTCGGCCTTCGGCCTCAAATCCACTATCGTCATCGCGAGGAACTCGGCCTCGGTGTAACCATATTGCACCACCGCGGATTGATTGACGGCGAGAAAGTGCAGCGAGGCGATGTCGTAAACCCACATCGGGTGCGGATTGTTCGCAAACAGCAGGCGATACAGCGCTTCGGAGGCCTGAAGGCGCGTGACGGCGTGTTGCTGCCGCAGGGCCGCACCCAACGACTCGGCCAGGATCTGCAGATTGTCCACGTCGCGTTGTCCGAAGGCGCCGGGCCGCATCGCGATAACCTTCAGCACGCCAAAGGCCTGTGAATCCGCTTGAAAGGGGGCCACCACCAGGGACCGCATGCCGGTTAGGGCGCAGAGGGCGCGGTCAACGCGCCGGTCTGTGTCGGTATCGTCACATATCAACAATTCCCCATGTTGCACCGCTGCGCCAGACAGGCTGGTACTGCGCTCGAATCGGCCACCGACGAATTTGCCCATTTTGCCGGTGGCAGCCTGCACCATGCACTCGCGGTCTGACACCAATTCCACGGTCGCGCCATCGGCGCCGGTGAGCGCTTGCGCGTGTTGCGCAATGAAGGCCATCAACTGTCGCGAATCCATCGTTGCCGAGGACATGGCCTGCTGCACCCTGACAATTTCAGCACGGGTTTCAGCGTCACGCAAGGCTTCCGCTTCCGCTCGTTTTCGTTCGGTAATGTCGCGTGCAATGCCGAACATGCCGATGGTCTCGCCGTTCGCATCCCGCAGCGGTCCCTTGGTGGTGAGATGCACCTGCATCTCGCCACTGGCGACCTTGATCGAGATTTCTTCGGTGACCGTCTTGCCGGCTTTGACAAGTTCGATATCGCCTGCCCTGATCTGTGCCGCCATTTCCGCGGGGAACACGAAAGAGTCGTCCCGGCCAATCACTTCGTCCGCATTTTTGCCAGTGACTTTCGCGGCCGCCGCGTTGAACAGCAGGTAGCGCCCGGCCAGGTCTTTGGCGAACACGAAGTCCGACGTGCCTTCAACCAATGCGTGCAGGAGGGTCTGGCTTTCCCAAAGGTGTTCTCCGGATCCGGCCTTCCCGGTGATGTCCTGGCCGGCAATGACGTGGCATGCCCTGGCCATTGCTTGCGCGCGCAGCAACGCGGCGTCTGCGGCGTCTTTTGTCTTCAACACGAATTGGAAGGGGTGGTCGCTCATGATTTACCGTCAATCAATGTCCAGCTACCGGGTGAGGAAATCATGCCAAACCATTGCGGCCTCTTGAAGCAGGCGGAGCCCGAAATTCAGGTCGTCATTTGTCCGACACGACTTGTCGTTGGCGTAATCGTGCGTCTTCACGCCGCGCGAGCCATTGCCAGGGAAGAAACACGCGTTCAAGCGAGGCTAAAATTCAAATTCTGCAACGCGACCGCTTGGCGAGAAAAACTGCCCGAATAGGCCGCCACGGCCTGTAGCAGCCTTTCCTTGGCAAACGGCTTGGTCATGTAGTCGTCCGCGCCCGCCAGGCGTCCGCGGACACGATCAAAAATACTGTCTTTGGCGGATAGCATGATGATCGGTATGTGCTTGTACCTGTCGTGACTCCTGATCAACGAACAGGTCTTGAAGCCATCCAGTCGCGGCATGAGGGCATCGAGGAAAATCAGATCGGGACAGAGGTCCGCGACTTTTGCGAGCGCTTCATAGCCGTCAACTGCCAAAAATACCTCGCAGCCCGCTGGTGTCAGGAAAGTCTGCGCGCAGTGACGAATGACATGGCTGTCGTCAACCACCATGATGCGAATGCCCTTGAGGTTCATTGATACGGACATGGTCAACTCCTAAGTCAAACGTAAATGCAGCCTGCACATCTTTCACGACCATGTTATGCCTGCGGCGCGACTGCAACATCGCGGAATACCTGAAGTCGATCCTCGAAATTGCTCAGACTCATGTCGAGGTATGCGGGCTGGCCTGTCCCAGGGGATTGTTGAGATTCGCGATATTCATTTCATACGTCCTCAAAGCCGGGCACTTCTCCCTTCGCAAAAGGGTGAGTCAGGGGTTTCGCGATGCATGCTTCGCGCCTGACGAACGGCCAGCCAATGCTTTGGCTGGCGCGCCCCGCAAGGGATTGAGAGGGATTTGCAGCGGTTGTGACTCAATGACGACCGAAAATCCTCCTCAATCCTCCTTTAAAAAGGAGGAAGTGCCTTGCGGAGACCTCGAAATAAACGGACATCTCGAAATTCAACAAACTGCTGGGCCCGTAACGGCCAATTCGAAACTGTCCAGTGCGCCTGTCCGGCCGGCGGCAGAGTCGCTCGCCATGCGAATAGGTGATCTCCGCGGCGTCCCGCAGGATTGAAAGGGCTGCCAGAACGCCGATCCAGATGACAAAACACCAGCACTGGCGCGGTTCTCAGAGCATAAGCGGCCTGCGAACCGCGTCAGTGCTAGGGTTTGGCCAGTTCAGTGCGCAGAAGCCGCTCGACAAGCAGGTATTCGGACTCTGCTGACGCCACCAGCGCCAACGACGTGACGGCAGGCGTGGCCTTGGCTGCGGCCTCGATCCGCTGGCACAGGGTGCCAAGCCTGACCGCGCCGACGTAGAAACTGCTTGGCCGAAGCGAATGCGCGGCCTTGCCGACGGCTGGCGCGTCGCCTGCATCCGCGGCGCGGCGCAACGCTCGAACCAGGTCTGGCGAGTGCTTCAGGTAGGTGTCGATCAAACGGTTCAATATGGCGCTATCGCCCGGTTCGTCCAGAGCGCGAAGCTTGTCGAGCACATTTCGGTCAAGCCCCTCCTGAGCCGCATCGGCAACGTCCGGGGAGGCGGCCGCGCTCCCGCCACTCTGGCGTTTCGTATAGCGTGCCAGTGCATCTTCGAGTTGCTGCTGGCTGTACGGCTTGACGAGGTAATCATCCATGCCGGCAGCAATGCAAATTTCCCTATCGCCTTCCATCGCGTTGGCGGTCAGCGCAATCACCGGCAATCGTTGCGCGCCCGCGGCAGCCTCGCGCGCGCGCAATGATCTCGTTGCTTCGAAGCCATCCATCTCGGGCATCTGGCAGTCCATCAGCACCGCGTCATAGACGTCTTTCGCGATCGCATCGAGGGCTTCGCGCCCGTTCGCGGCGATGTGGCTGGTGCAGCCGATTGCCCCCAGCATTTCCCTCGCCACCAACTGATTGAACGGATGGTCCTCCGCGATCAGCACATGCAAGCCCCGCGATCCATGTGTCGGCGGGTGCGAAAGCTCCGGAGAGGATCGGGGAGACAGGATGCGCGCCGGTGTGTCGATCCCCGCAAGTTCCGACATACCGTCGCGTAACTGTTGCTGGCTCACCGGCTTGGTGAGGCAGCGTCGCACCCGCAGTTCGCGCAGGGTCTCTATCGGCACATCGTGGCCGATCGAACTTAGCAGGACCAACTCGATGTCCTCGAGCCCGGTGCTGCCCCGGATTGCGCGCGCCAGCTCCACGCCGTCCATTTCGGGCATCTGCATATCCAGCACCGCAATGCGATAGGCATCGTGTCCGGCAGCACGGCGCAGCGCGTCAAGTGCCTCCTGCCCGCCGGCGGCAGTATCGACGCGCATCGAGAGCGACGTGAGCTGGTCGAAGAGGATGTCCCGGTTGACGGCGCTGTCATCCACAATAAGAACGTGCATATCGCGCAGCGCGTCATGCCGCGGCAATGCAACAAGCGCCGCATCGCCCTGCAACTCGAAGGGCACGACAAACCAGAACGTGGAGCCGCGGCCGAGCCGGCTCGTGACGCCGATTTCCCCACCGAAAAGAGCGACCAGCTCTTTACTGATGGCAAGCCCTAAACCGGTGCCGCCGTAATGACGCGTCGTACTGCTGTCTGCCTGGGTGAACGCATTAAATATCCCGGTCTGCGCGTCCGGCGAGATGCCGATGCCGGTATCGCTCACCTCGAAACGTAACACCGCGCGACTGTCATCGATACGATCCAGGGTGACACGTACAACAACCTCACCGCGATCGGTGAACTTGATTGCATTGGCGATCAGGTTGGTCAGGATCTGCCGCAGGCGTCCGCCGTCGCCGCGCAGTGATGACGGTACCGTTTCCGGCACATGCCAGGCTAACTCAATGTGCTTTGCCTGCGCCGGCTCGGCGAACAGGCCAATGACCTCGTCCATGGTCCGGCGCAGGTCGAAGCCGATGTGCTCCAGTTCGAGTTTTCCGGCCTCTATCTTGGAGAAATCGAGAATGTCGTTAATGATGCCCAGCAGCGCGGTACCCGATTGGCGTGCGGTCTCGGCAAGTCTTCGCTGGCGTTCGCTTAGTTCCGTGTTGAGCAGCAGTTCGGTCATGCCCAGGACACCGTTCATCGGTGTGCGGAT
>JANNGY010000285.1:0-2245 GCA_031404095.1 Betaproteobacteria bacterium
GCAAAGTTATCTGGCCTTTCGAGGTGATGGTGGCGGCGCTCATTGCGGTTCCTTACATAATCATTATTCCTTACTCTAATGTAAAGAATATGTTTTGGCAATTCGTTCGCCCCTCGACAGTCTTTCGCCCGGTGACACGAACCCATGGCCCCGTGGCATGCGCCGTCCAAACAATCAGCGCATGTGCGTACATTGCGCCCTGATGTGCCGGTCATCGTGCGCACCTTCGACGATTCCGACGTGGAAAGACTCAAAGCTGCCGGCGCCGCCGAAATCGTGGCCGAAGTCGTTGAGGGTTCGCTGATGCTCGCGACCCAAACGATGCTGCTGTTGGGGGTCCCCCTCAACAAGGTACTGGCGCGCCTGCGGCAGGTGCGCGGTGAACGCTATCAGTTGATGCGCGGCTTCTTTCCCGGCGTCACAGACATGGAGGACGGACAATTCGACGCTCAACAACCGCGCATGCAATCGATCAGCATCGACACCGGTGCCGCGGCTGTCGGGCAGAGCATTGCATCACAACGACTTGAGGAGCTCGGCATTCAACTTTCCGCGTTGCGACGCAAGGGCGTGCGCGAAACGCAAGTGCAAGCCGATTTGCAACTGCAAGCCGGTGATGTGCTGGTGTTGACGGGGACGCCGGAGGCATTGGCGAAGGCGGAGATGCGGTTGTTGCAGGGGTAGGCTCCGGAAAGCCGGACGAACGGTTTGTTGCCAAGACAAATGCGTTACTGTTTTTTCACTATAGGGCTGAGAATGAAAAAAGCCCGCCGAAGCGGGCTTTGCATTTCCAAATGATCGTCAGAAGGCGGCGCAGACGGTGTAAACCGCACCGTCACCAGCTGTTGTCATCGCCGCTGTGGTCGTGGCGTCGGCCGCAGTCGCCGCGTTATTGCCGACAATAATGCGAACCGAGCCCGTGGCGGGATTGCCGTCATCCATGGTTGTATCAATCTGACGCGCGAACCGCCCGTTGATATTTCCCTGACAAACGAAGAACGAACCATTGAATGGGGTGGTAGCTGCCGTCAGAACGGCAGCACTTGTGATGCCCAGGTTGCCGTTTTCGCTATTGAGCGGACGATAGTCGGTTGCCGTCTTGTCGGTTGTGCCAGTGGCCAGGTTTGCAAAGCGCACTTGCTGCCAGAACAGATATGATTCGTCGGTCTGGGTGGTCGAATTCCACGCGCCCACGATGCGACCGTTCGCAAGCGTTGCTGCCGGCGTGCTCGCCGCAACTGCGGTCGCACCTAGATTGGTCGCCGAACGCGGATCATCCCCTGGCATCGCCTTGAAGCGATCCTGATAACCATAGACCTGAGTGGCCACCAACTTCATGTCATTGACCATGGCCTTGACCTTGGCGCTATTGATCAATTCCTGACCCTTGAGAATACCGCCGAGCAGCAAACCGATAATCACCAGGACAATGGCAATTTCAACCAGGGTGAAACCTGATTGTTGATTCTTCATACTTTTGATGGTTCTGATATTTTTCATTGTTTTCTCCGAATTCCCGTTGGTTAGAGTGCGTTTGATGCAGATTCAGTGCGTGCGCCTAGTTGACGGCAAGACCAAGTACCATTCCAAAGGCAATGAATACGGTTGCCAGGTCATACAGGTTGATTTGGTCCATGGTCTTCATTTTGAACTCCAGTCTTATCTTCGAGCTGCCTGACTATCCTTATGCAATTGGCATGCCAAGCAGCCAGCCTATTGATTAATATGGGAAATTTATTTTCTTTGTCAATTTCGCCCTTCCGGCAACGCGTTTTCGACCCTGATTACTGTCGCGATATCGCACACCTGTCCGAATTTCCAACAGGTCTGCCACGACTGCTTGGTGTCGTTGGCGCGGCAAACCAATTCAGGCTAGTCTCTGCTTGCCCGTCTTCCTGCCACCGCCTGCATACGTGAATAGCCTTTTCCCCGCGACTGCCAAACCGCTGATTTCCTGGATCGTCCGGGGTCGTCGCTGGGTCATTCTGGCGATGTTATTGTCCTTGCATGCCGGCCTGCTTTCCGAATCGGGCAGCGACTTTCAGCGCGTCTGGCTGATGGTGCATTTCGGACTGTTCCTGCTGTGGCAGCCGTTCATCAGCACCGAACGGGAATTGAAAGTGTTCGCGCTGTTTCTCCTGTTCGGAATCACCGGTGTCGTCCTTTACAGCCTGTCAGGTTGGATGCTGGTCACCTGGCTCGCGATGCTCATCGCCATCATGGGCGGCAAAGTTTTCACCTTGCA
>JANNGY010000286.1:0-1795 GCA_031404095.1 Betaproteobacteria bacterium
CCGATTTCCGCGGCGCGCACCTGGTCCAAGGCGCCGGGCACTGGGTGCAGCAGGAGCAGCCCGAACGCACCAGCGAGCTGCTGCTGGATTTTCTCAGCCGCCCGCAATTGTTGCAAATCCTTCTCAATCCCTTGCAGGGCGCGCCAGCCACTGCATTGGCTGGCCGTTCGGCAGGCGCGAAGCACGCTTCGCGAATTCCCTGCTTTACCCCTTTTTCAAAGGGAGAAGTGCCCGACTTCGAGCGCGCCGTAAATGGACATCGAAAATGTCGACAAGCTCCTAGGACGGTTTCGGATAACTTCCTTCGTTCTTGCTCATGAAGTCACGGAGTCCACGGTCGGCTTTCTTGCGCACCGCCGATTTGAACGGGCCAAACCAGCCCAGCAGGAGGCCCATTGGACCCAGCGCCTGGCGTGCCCAGGTCCAGAAAGAAAAGCGGTCAAGGTGGCGAACGATCTTGCCGTCGCGAAACGCAAATCGCGCATCGATCCGGTTGTGCACGACTCGCCCGGTCTGGCTGAACGTGTACTTGGCCTCCCAGTGCGCGCTGCCGCCGTCATCGTCAGCGTGCACGTCGCCGAGAATGATTTCAAGGTCCTTGCCGCGCGCGCACAACATCGCCCACATTGCGGTGGCTTCCTTTCCATGCAGCGACGGAAATGCCGGGTCCGAGAAGAAAATATCGGGGTGATAGCAACGCGCCATCCCGGTGGCATCGCGCCGCGCGAAAGCCGCATAGAAGTCGCGGACCAACTGTTCATTCGGGTTCATGGCTTCTTCTCCTGGGCGACGTCGGCGATCCTGGCGCCGGTAACGCGAGCCAGGTCCTGCGGCGAAATACTGAACATCGTGTTCGGATGGCCGGCAGCGGGCCAGACTGACGCATAACCCATCAGGTCCTCATCCATCAGCGTCAACGGCGGCTCGACATGAGCCAGCGGCGGCACACCGCCAATGACGAATCCCGTCTGCGCGCGCACGAAGTCTGCGTCAGCCTTGCCGATCTCCTGTCCCAATTGTCTTGCGACTTTTCGGTCATCCACCCGGTTGCGGCCGCTGGTAATGACCAGTACTGCGCGGCCGTCGTCGGCACGGAAAATGATCGACTTGGCGATTTCACCGATATCGCAGCCCAGCGCAGCGGCGGCAGCCCGCGCCGTGTGGGTGGCTTCCGGCATCACCGTGATGTTGTCGGCGAGCCCCGCGCGGCGAAGTGATTCACGGACGCGCAACACGCCGGGATGGGATTCGACGATCGGGGAGTCTTCGGCTGGCATGGAATTGAATGATTGCCTGGATGATTGATTTGAGTCAATCCGGATTCTACTTGACGCTTATCAAGGTGCGGACAGGGACGCGAGTTCCATACTTTGGCAACACACAAAATCAATCCCTCACGGAGGAACAAATGCAGAGCGACATCGAAATTGCCCAGAAGGCCAGCATGAAAAAAATTCAGGATGTTGCCGCCGGCCTGGGCATCCCTGAGGAGGCGCTCGAACCGTATGGCCGCTACAAGGCGAAGATTTCGCTCAACTACGTGGATTCGCTGAAGGACCGGAAGAGCGGCAAGCTGGTGCTCGTCACCGCGATCTCGCCAACCCCGTCAGGCGAGGGCAAGACCACCACCACCGTGGGACTGGGCGATGCGCTCAACCGTATTGGCAAGAAGGCCATCATCTGCCTGCGCGAGCCGTCGCTGGGGCCGGTATTTGGCATGAAGGGCGGCGCGGCGGGCGGCGGCTATGCCCAGGTGGTGCCGATGGAAGATATCAACCTGCATTTCACCGGAGAT
>JANNGY010000287.1:0-7197 GCA_031404095.1 Betaproteobacteria bacterium
TCCACCAATGCCACCGCGCTCGATATTGGTTACGACCTGAGCCGCAACTCCATCCTGCGATTTGGCGCGGTACGCTCCGACAATACCTCGAAGTTGAGTATCGGCGTGTCTCCGCAGCCTGAGCAGCAGTTCAACGAGGGCGGCCTGCGCTTCAAGCTTCTGTACGACAACCTCGATGACGCGAATTTTCCGAAGGAGGGCCGCGTCATTCAGCTGGATTACTATGCCAGCCTGGAATCGCTCGGCGCGGATTCGGAATACCGCAAGGCAGAAATGAATTATCAGGACAACATATCGTTCGGATCCAACACGTTTTCGGTGGCGGCGCGATACGGGCGCGCCCTCAATGGCGGGCTCTCCACTTTCAATCAGTATTCACTGGGCGGTTTCCTGCAAATGTCAGCCTACCAGCCAGGAGAATTGCGAGGCAATGCGGTCGCCTTCGGACGCGCGATGTATTACCGCCGCCTCGGGCAATTCAGCAATCCCTTTGGGCGAAGCATGTATGCGGGCCTGTCGGCCGAGTTTGCGCGCGTGACCGATGTTCCCGACCAACTCTCGAAGACAGCCACGAAAAACTCTTTCGCGGCTTTTGTTGGCGTCGATACGCTGATCGGACCGCTGTATTTGGGATACGGGCGGGCCCGCGAACGCAGCAGTGTTCTATACCTGTTCCTCGGCCAGCCCTGATTACCGCTGATGGCCTCACCCACCATTGACGAGTTGGCTGGGACACGCCTGTCGCGGCGCGACGTATTGAAGCTCGGTTCCGCCACCGGCCTCGGCGCGCTGGTCGGCCCATTCCTGAACGGTTGCGCGCATTGGTCGCAATCGCCACCCATTCCCGGATTTGTCGCGGTCCCGGTCTCGACTGCCGATACGGTGGTGGTGCCAGGCGGTTATAGCTCGCGCCTGTTGTTTGCGTGGGGCGATCCGGTCTCCGCCGGCCCCGCATTCAAGGGCGACGCGTCCAACTCTGCCGCTGACCAGGCCCTGCAAGCCGGCATGCATCACGATGGCATGCATTATTTTCCACTACCCCTCGGCTCTGACCGGGCCGATCACGGGCTGCTGGCCGTGAATCACGAGTATCTCGACCAGGTCCTGCTCTATGCCGACGGCATGCAGACCTGGAATGCGGAGAAACTCCGCAAGGCGCAGAATGCCGTCGGCGTTTCCATCATTGAAGTCATGCGCGACGGCGCCCAGTGGAAAGTGGTTCGGCCTTCCCGGTACGCGCGCCGCATTACCGCCCTGACCCCGATGTCGATCGGCGGCCCGGCGCGCGGCGCGGCGCTGATGCAGACGGCAGCCGACCCGGCCGGCGTCGAAGTGCTGGGCACCCATTCGAATTGCGCCAACGGCTTCACGCCGTGGGGCACCTACCTCACCTGCGAGGAATACATCACGAATCACTTTGCACTTCCGTCGGCAACCCCCAGCGCACGGCAGGCGCGCTATGGCCTGCGCACAAATTCCGGCTACCGTTGGCACGAGATCGACGCGCGTTATAACGCCGACAAACACCCGAACGAATTCAATCGCTATGGATGGGTGGTCGAAATCGATCCATTCGACCCGCAATTGAAACCCGTAAAACGAACAGCAATCGGCCGTTGCATGCATGAAAGCGCGCTCCACACGCTGGCAGCGGATGGCCGCGTGGTGATATATACCGGCGACGACAGCGCCTTCGAGTACATCTACAAATTCGTCACGCGCGACCCATGGAATCCTCGCGATCGCGCCGCCAACCGCGACCTGCTGGATTACGGCACGCTCTACGCCGGCAAGTTCGAGGCCGACGGGTCGGGCGCCTGGATTGCCCTGGTACATGGACAGAACGGGCTGACTGTCGACAACGGTTTTGCCGATCAGGCCGATGTGCTGATACATGCACGCCTGGCCGGGACGCAGGTTAGCGCCACCGGCATGGATCGACCCGAGTGGATTACGATTCATCCGCAAAGTGGCGAGGTCTATGCCGCGCTGACGAACAATGGCGCCCGCGCGAGCGAGGGCAAGCCGGCCGTGGATGCGGCAAACCCGCGGGCAAAGAATGTGTACGGGCAGATCATTCGCTGGCGCGAGGACGGCGCGGACGCCGCGTCGCTTCATTTCAGGTGGGATCTGTTCGTGCTGGCCGGCGATCCCGCCCACCCCGATCCGGCGCAGCGCGGCAACATCCGGGGCGATGCATTCGGCTCGCCCGACACCTTGCGGTTTTCACCCGATGGGACGCTGTGGATCTGCACCGACACCAGCACGCCGGGACGCGGCGACTACCTCAATCTCGGCAACAACCAGGTCCTGGCCGGCAACGTGGCGACGGGTGAGATACGTCGCTTCCTTACCGCGCCACGCGGCTGCGAGACCGCGGGATTGACTTTCACGCCCGACGGCAGAACGGCATTTCTCAATATCCAGCATCCGGGCGAGAACACCGAGAATCGCGCAGGCGAACGAATCAGCGATTGGCCCTCCGGTATTAAAGGCGCGAGGCCGCGCTCGGCGACCATCGTCATCACCAAGGACGACGGCGGCATCGTCGGTTCCTGACAGGCCACCTGCTCGCGCGGTGGTCCGCCTTCACTGCTTGGCTTCGCCACGCGGACGTGTCCGGCGTCCCGCTCGGCGACCATCGTCACCACCAAGGACGACGGCGGCATCATCGGTTCCTGACAGGCTGTCCGCCATACGTCCGAGCGGATATTTCACTGGCCTTGGTAATGTGACCTGCACTACAATCGCGCAACCTTGTCTTGAAGGCACACACATTGCGTGCAGACTTCAGCCCCTTCCTGCGGAGGTGGGTCGAGACAAGGGATTGGCCGACCACTTTCCCTGCTGGCTCATTTGCCGGATGCAACCATGCTCAACGTCTTCGTCCTCAATAATCGCCGCCTGAACCAGTTGCAGGTCGAGACGCTCGACGACCTGAAGAATTCGGAGCCGATCTGGATTGACCTGGTCGCGCCCACTGAAACTGAGCGCGACTGGATCAAGACGCTTTTCGACATTGAGCTGCCGTCGCTTGAGGAGATGCAGGACCTTGAAGCCAGCGCACGTTTTTTCGAAGGCGAAAAAGGCGAACTCAACCTGCGTTCCGATTTCCTGCTGGAATTGAACGAAGATGATTCACGCAATGTGCCGGTGGCGTTCATCCTCAAGAGCAATACCCTGCTCTCCCTGCATCTGGAAGACCTGCCGGTGTTTCGGCTGGTGCGGATGCGCGCGCGCACCCGGCCCGGATACATTGAAGATGCCCGCGAAGTGCTGCTCGATCTTTACGCGACCGATGCCGAATATTCTGCCGACGCGCTGGAAGGCGTGTACGCCGAGCTTGAAAAAATCAGCCAGAGCGTGCTGACCGAAAAAATGACCGACCCGCAGGCCGCCAGCGTGCTGGCGCGCGTGGCCAACGAAGAAGACTTGAACGGGCGCATCCGCCGCAATGTGATGGACACCCGCCGTGCCGTGTCATTCCTCATGCGCCAGAAATTGCTGGAGGCCGACCAGGCGGAAGAAGCCCGGCAGATCCTGCGCGATATCGAATCGCTCGACGGGCACACCGCGTTTCTGTTCGACAAGATCAACTTCCTCATGGACGCGACCGTCGGCTTCATCAACATCAACCAGAACAAGGTCATCAAGATTTTCTCGGTCGCGTCGGTTGCCATGCTGCCACCAACCCTGATCGCCAGCATTTACGGCATGAACTTCAAGCACATGCCGGAACTCGATTGGGAATACGGCTACGTGCTGGCGGTCGGCATCATGCTGCTGTCGGTGGTGATTCCATTCGCGTACTTCAAGCGCAGGGGCTGGCTGGATTAGTCCTGGCGGCCGAGTGCCCGGCGCCGGTATCGCCCCCGGCAATTCAGTAGCACAAGCACTGGCGCGCCTTCCGGGTCGTTTTACGCCGAAACGGCACGTCTGGCGCGGAGTTTCGAACGGGAACTTCTATTAACCTCGTCGTCCCAGCGGAGCCTGCCCCGGCAGGCAGTAAGCCGGGGGCTGGGACCCAGTCCGTCCAAGTGTTTGATCGTACGATTGACTGGATTCCGGCCTCCGCCGGAATGACGAAATTTTGAAGTTTCGAGAAGTTCCCAACTGCGGCGATTCGCTGTCGCTACGGCAGCGCGGTTCCCGTACGTGATTTAACGTTGCCGAGATCTGCCTGGTCGATCAATCCGGAGGCATTGAGATCGAACTGGAAATTCGCCACGGTCACCGGCTGCAAGATACGTGCTTTCACCGCGCTGATGTCGCTTGCGTTGACGGCGCGGGACTGGTTGACGTCTCCCTGCATGAATCCCAGCGAGACCTCGACGTTGGTCGATGTGTTTACCCCGGTCAGCATCACTGTCAGGCGTTTGCGATCCGGAATTCCCGTCAATATCACTTCGACCGTATCGCCGCTGAACGTCGGCGGCGATACCGTCCCGATGGGCGTTACACCACCATCAAGCGCCACGGCGGTTCCCGGCGAGGTCACCGTGCCATTGAAACGAAAACGCAACACATGGCCGGCGCCGATGGCGCGTGGCTCGACCGCAATCGCCGCGCCAATCGGCAGGCCCGTGTCGACCCGCCAATCGAATGATCCAAGCCCACCATGCGCCTTTCGCGAATGTACGGTTATCAGCGCCAGCGGCGCGGAGGCCGATGGCGTAACCGGCATCGTTGCCGAAGCGGGACTGATGCCGAACGCGTTGGTCGCGGTGACGCTGCAACTATAAGGCGTACCGTTGCTGAGCCCCGTCACCAGCAGCGGTGACGCTGACCCGGCGCTGGTAAACACGCCGCAGGTTGCGGTGTAGGCGCTGATCGGCGCGCCGCCGTCGGAAGCGGGCGGCGAAAAGCTCACCGTGGCTGAACCATTGCCCGGGGCAGCCGCGATAATGACCGGCGCGGCAATCGACTGCCGGTATTTCACGACACTCATCGCCGGAGGGAGGCCGGGCGACAACGTATTGCCCGCGACCAGCACGGCACGCTGCGCATCCAGCGCCAGCGCCGTCGGCGAAAACGCGACATTGCCGTTCGTTGGCGTCGTTACACGCCAGCGCTCGATCCCGCCCGGGCTATATTTGACGGTCGTAAAATCGCTCAAGCCGTTGATGAAATTCTGGCTGGTGACGTAAACATTCTGATCGGCGTCGAGCACCAACGCATTGACAATATCGCCGCCACCGGTCGCGCCGATGGTGGCACGCCATAGCTCCGCGCCGCCGGCGGAGTACTTGACCGTCAGGCCGCCTTCGCCACCCAAGAAGACATTTCCTGCCGCGTCGACGGCCACGGCATAAGCCTGAAAATCGCTCACACGCCACAGTTCTGTGCCACCCGCGCTGTATTTGATGGTGGGCTTGCCCGCCACAATCACATTTCCCGTCCCGTCTACCGCGATCGCGTACACCCGCCTGGACGTGCCACCGCTCGGCTCCGCCGTGATCCATTGCTGGTTACCCAGGGCGTTGTACTTGACGGTCAGGTAGCCATAATTAGTGCCGTCGAAGCTCTGGCCGGTGACGTAGACGTTTCGCGCGGCATCCACCGCAATGGCGACTGGATCATCGATCCCGCCCGCATTGCCCGCAGCCGGCATCCGCCACTGTTCCACTTGATTCGCGTTGTATTTGACGGTGAGGAAGTCACCGTTACCGAACGTGGCGCCGGTGACGATCACATCGCCAGCTGCATCGACCGCCAGTGCGCGCAGCAGATCCTGGCTGCCAGTCTGTCCTTCTGTGTAGACGCGCCAAAGCTCGTTGCCCGCCGGACCGTATTTGACCGTCAGGAAATCGCTGTTGCCGCCACTATAGCTATCGCCACTCACAAAGACATTTCCGGCGCCATCGACGACTATCGCATAGGCCTGGTCGAGAAAATTGGTGGCGCCATTCGCCATTGATCGCCATTGCGTCACGCCGTTGGCGTCTATCTTGGCGGTGACAAAGTCGCTCATCCCGCCAATGTTGCTTTGCCCGGTGACGTAGGCGTTGCCTGCCGCATCGACCGCCAGCGCACGCGCGCCGAAGTACACGTCCCCAGAGGAAAACGAGGTGCTAACACGGTCGTTGATGCCTTCGTCGGCTTGCCAGAGGAGCGTGCCGGCAGAACTGACCTTGATCACCAGGAAGTCATTGTCGGTGCCATTACTCCGGTAACCAGCGAGGACGATGTTGCCAAAGGGGTCAACGGCCGCCACCATGAGTGCCGCGCCATTGGCGCTGCCGACGCCCGCGATCGATTGCCGCCACGACTCTGTGCCAAGCAGCGCGTCGTACTTGACGATGGCGAGGTCGTTGTTCTCACCGTTGGTTGTGAAACCGGTGGCGTAAATATTGCCACCGGCATCGCTGGCCAATGCGGTTGAAATATCGAAGCCATTCCCCGATCCATTCAAATACCCGCGCCACATCTCGACACCTGTTGGACTGTATTTGATCGTCAGATAACGCGGGTTGGTCACACTTAATCCGATCGCCGAATCGAGATCGAGATCGACCTGCCCGGTGACGACGATGTTGCCGCCAACATCGATGACGACCGCATAGCCCGCGTCGTCGAGGTTGCCGGGGCCGTTCAATATCAATCGCAATTGCTCGACACCGGCCTGCTCAAAGCCGTCCTTGTCGTACTTCACGGTAAGGATGTCGTAATTATTGCTGATGCCATTGAAGCTCTTGCCGGTGACGTAAACATTGCCGCTGCCATCGAGCGCCAACGCAAACGCGACGTCATCACCATTGCTGGCGCCATTCATCTGGGCACGCCACAACACGCCACCGGCCGGGTCATATTTCACGGTGAGATAGTCGAGGCTGGTGCCGTTGGCGCTGTACCCGGTCACCAGAATGTTGCCGGCGGCATCGATCGCCAGTGCATTGGGCCGATCGGTGCTGAACCAGCTACCGTCAGCCGACGCCTGCCACTGCTTGATGCCGGCGGCGCTGTACTTTACGGTCAAGTAGTCGTAGTTGTTGCGGTTAATGGCAACGAAACTGCTGCCGGTGACAATGACGTTTCCAGCGGCATCGAATGCCACGGCATAGGCCTCGTCGTCACGATCCGAGGAGCCATTGAACGTCGCGCGCCATTGCTCGACGCCGGCGGCGTTGTACTTCACGGTCAGGTAATCGGAATAGTCGCCACTATAGGTTATGCCGGTGACGGCGACGTTGCCGGATG
>JANNGY010000288.1:0-2408 GCA_031404095.1 Betaproteobacteria bacterium
TGAGATACGTAGTGCCGGCCTTGGCGATGCCCATTGCCGGGCACTTCCCCCTTTGAAAAAGGGGATTGAGGGGGATTTGCAGCGCCTGATCACTGGCGACGACCGAAAATCCCCCTCAGTCCCCCTTCAATGAAGGGGGAAGTGCCCGGCGAGAAGTGTGCGTCAAGATTGCCGGCCGCAACATTCGACAAATCCTTTGGCTTCTGAACCAAACCGAAAGCGCGCTCATACATGTTGGCCTTTGTCATCCGTCGCCTGCTCCAGAGCATCATGGTCATGCTGGCGGTGGGATTCATCGCTTTTTCGCTGTTCAATTTTGTCGGCGATCCGGTCTCGCTGATGTTGCCGCCGGAGGCCACCGCCGCCGACCGCGACGAAGTGCGCAAGAACCTGGGGCTGGACGCGCCGTTCTATGTGCAGTTCGCGACCTTCATCGGTAATGCGCTGCAGGGCAATTTCGGCATCTCGCTGCGACTCGGCAGGCCGGTGTCGCAGTTGCTCATCGAGCGCCTGCCGGCCACGCTGGAGCTCGCCACCACGGCCGCGCTGATCGGCCTTTTCATCGGCATACCGCTCGGTGTTTACACGGCGCTGCGGCGCGAGAAGTGGACCTCGAAATTATTGCTGACGCTGTCGCTGACCGGCGTATCGCTGCCCAACTTCCTGATCGGTATTTTCCTGATCCTGATATTTGCGGTGTGGCTGGGCCTGCTGCCGTCGTTCGGCCGCGGCGACGTGACCAAGATTGGCCTGTGGAGCACCGGCTTCCTGACCACCACCGGGCTGAAAGCGCTGGTGCTCCCGGCCATCACGCTGGGCCTCTATCCGGTCACGCTGATCATGCGGCTGGTGCGCTCCGAGATGCTGGAAGTGCTGCGCACCGATTACATCAAGTTCGCGCGCGCGCGCGGCCTCACCAACAACGCCGTGCATTTCGGCCATGCGCTGAAAAATACCCTGGTGCCGGTCATCACCATTACCGGCCTCACGCTCGGTGAGCTGATCGCCTTTGCGATCATCACCGAGACCGTATTCCAGTGGCCGGGCATGGGCCTGCTGTTCATCCAGGCGGTGCAGTTCGCCGACATCCCGGTAATGGCGGCATACCTTTGCCTGATCGGCCTGATCTTCGTGCTGGTGAACCTGAGCGTGGATATCCTTTATTACGTGGTCGACCCGCGCTTGCGCATCGATCGTGCCGTGGCGGGAGGCCACTGACATGCAAGATATCCTCAAGCGTTTTTTCGACGGCGACGTCTGGTACAGCTTCAAGCAAAACCGGCTGGTGATGATCGCGGCGGTGGCCGCGCTGATCTGCATCATCGGTTCCGCCTTCGCGCCGTTCCTGGCGCCGCACAACCCGTTCGACCTCAAAACGCTGAATCTGCTCGATGCGTTCACGCCACCGTCGTGGACCGCGGCCGGCAAATCGCAGTTCCTGTTCGGCACCGATGACCAGGGCCGCGACGTGCTCTCGACTATCATGCACGGCTCGCGCGTGTCGCTGGTGGTCGGCATCTGCGCGGTGATCCTGTCGATGCTGGTCGGCGTATCGCTCGGCCTGATCAGCGGCTACGTCGGCGGGCCGCTCGATGCGTTCATCATGCGCGTGGCCGATATCCAGTTGTCGTTCCCGGCGATCCTGATCGCGCTGCTGATCGACGGTGTCGCGCGCGCCGCCTTGCCGAAGGGCATGCACGACCAGGTCGCCGTCTATGTGCTGATCTTCGCCATCGCCGCCTCGGGCTGGGTGCGTTACGCCCGCACCGTGCGCGGCTCGACCCTGGTGGAACGCAACAAGGAATACGTGCAGGCCGCGCGCGTCATCGGCAGGAAACCGCTGGCCATCATGTTCACGCACGTGCTGCCCAACGTCACCGGCCCGGTGTTGGTGCTGGCCACGCTGCACGTCGGCACCGCTATCATCACCGAGGCGACGCTATCCTTCCTCGGCGTCGGTGTGCCGCCGACCCAGCCCTCGCTGGGCACGCTGATCCGCATCGGCAACGACTTCCTCTTTTCCGGCGAATGGTGGATCACCGTCTTCCCCGGCGCGGCGCTGGTGATCCTGGTGCTGTCGATCAACGTCCTGGGCGATTGGCTGCGCGATGCGCTCAATCCCAAGCTGAGGTAAGCAAGATGGCCACGGTTGCGTCACCTCTCCTGCAGGTCAAGAACCTGCGCATTGAATTCCCGACCCGCCGCGGCACGCTGGTGGCGGTCGATGACATCAGTTTTGATATTGCCCCGGGCGAAGTACTGGGCGTGGTCGGTGAATCCGGCGCCGGTAAATCGCTCACCGGCGCGGCGGTCATCGGCCTGCTGGAGCCACCCGGCCGCATCGCCGGCGGCGAGATCCTGTTGAATGGGCGGCGCATCGACAACCTGCCCTTCGAGGAAATTCGCAA